>NZ_JBXMIS010000011.1:0-14774 GCF_057073975.1 Conyzicola sp.
CGGCGATGAGACGCACCTTTCGCAGCTGGGTGAACCGGCCGCCGCCGTAGACGCGCACGACATCCAGACTGGTGCGGTCTGCCGCACGGAAGCCGAGCAGTGCCCCGACCACCGTCGTGAAGAACACCACGAGCGCGGCGAGGAAGATCGCGGTCTTCGATGGGTCGCCGGCGACCTTTGCACCGCCGAGCACGACGATGGCGATGCCGCCGACGGCGACAATCGGCAGGCAGTAGCTGACCACCGCGATCTGCACGACGACGGTCTCGATGCGCGGGGCGAGCAGCACGGTGGCCGCGAGGAGGAGGGCGAGGCCGTTGCCCCATCCGTAGCCGATGAGGGCCTCGGTGATGGTGACCTGGAACACGCCCCAGTAGGCGAGCGGGCCATCCGCGAACAGCTGGCCGAACACAGACAGCGGCGAGGGCACCGGGGTGAAGGTGGTACCGGCACGGGGCACGAACGCGGTCACCGACAGCAGCCACCACGCGGCGACGATGACGGTCGCGCCGATAAGCCCGGCAAGCCAGCCGGGAATGCGCCTTCTGGCGGTCACCTAGGCCTCCGCCGCGGCTTTTCCGTCGGCACCGAACAGGATCTCGGATGCCTGGTCGACGAGCGCGTGGAACTCCGGTGAGCGCTGCATGTCGGGGGTGCGCGGCCGCGGAAGGTCGACCTCGATGACCTCCTTGATGCGGCCGGGCCGCGGCGACATGACCGCCACCCGGTCGGAGAGGAAGATCGCCTCAGAGATGCCGTGGGTGACGAGCAGCGTCGTGGCCGGCTTCTCCGTCCAGATGCGCAGCAGCTCGAGGTTGAGGTTCTGCCGTGTCATGTCGTCGAGAGCGCCGAAGGGCTCGTCGAGCAGCAGCACCGATGGCTTGAGCACGAGGGCACGGGCGATGGAGACACGCTGCCGCATGCCGCCGGAGAGCTGGGCGGGCTTGGCGTTCTCGAACCCGCGGAGGCCGACGAGGTCGATGAGCTCGTCGATGTATGCCTTGTCGACCTTCTTGCCGGCCACCTCGAACGGTAGCTGGATGTTCTTGCGCACGCTGCGCCACGGCAGCAGAGCGTGGTCCTGGAAGGCGATGCCGAGCTCGCTGTTGCGGCGCAGCTCTGCCGGCGTCTTGCCGTCGACCCGGATGTCGCCGGAGGTCGGGTGCTCGAGGTCGGCGAGAATCCGCAGGATCGTCGACTTGCCACAGCCGGATGGACCGAGCAGGGCCAGGAAGGACCCCTGGTCGGTGTGCAGGTCGGTGTCCTGCAGTGCGGTGACGCTCTTGCCGCCGGCAACGGCGAACGTCTTGCTGAGTGCGGTGATCTGGATGCCGGTGCCCAGCGAGGCACCGGCATCCAGGGTTTCAACTGTGGTCATATCTGACTAACGGTAGACCTTCAGCTCCGGGTACTCCTCGTAGATCTCGTCGATGATCGAGGTGTCGAAGAGCTGGTCTTCGGTGAGCTCCCACCCGGCGGCCTTGAGGGACGCGATCGACTCTGCCTTGAGGGCGTCGGAGATGGTGAAGAGACCGTTCTCCTCCGTCTCCTCCGTCGAGATGAGCAGCAGCTGGGCGGCGAGAGCCGCTGCTGTCTTCTCCGGGTCGAGCGGGCCGAACGTCAGCTCGCCGTCGGCGGTCGCCTGGTCGTAGTACTTCGTGATGAGCGCCACGGTGTCGTCGGTCGGCTTCGTGAAGACGTCGGTCCAGCCCTTGATCTCGGCGATCAGGAACGCCTTGAGCAGCTCGCGGTTCTCGGCGAGGTACTGGTCGGTGACGGCGAATGCCTCGGCGACGTAGGGAACACCGTTGTCGGCGTAGGCGAGGTTGGTGACCTCGTATCCGGCCATCTCGACCGTGACCGACTCGTTGGTGAGGTACGCCATGAAGCCGTCGACCTCGCCGTTGGTGAGCGGGGTCGGGTCGAACTCGACGGGAACGACGGTCAGCTCGCTGATGTCGATGTCGTTGGCGTTGAGCAGCGCCTGGAAGACGCTCGCGTTCGAGTCCTGAACACCGATGCGCTTGCCTTTGAGGTCTTCTGGCGTCTGGATGTTGCCGCCGTCAGCGAGGGAGAGGATCGTGAACGGGTTCTTCTGGAACGTCGCGCCGATGATCTTGAGCGGGGCATCCTGCTCTGCGATTGCAGCACCGACAGAGGCTGCGTCGGTCAGGGCAACCTGCGCGGTGTTGCTGAGGAGCACCGCGACACCCGTGTTCGGGCCAGAGATGCCGTAGACCTTCTCGAAGCCGGCCTCGTCGTAGTAGCCGTTCTCCTCCGCGTAGAACTCGCCGGCGAACTCCTCGTTCTTGATCCACGAGTACTGCAGGCTGATCTCGCCGTACGAGGGGGTGCCGTCGGCGGACTCCGCCGCGCCGTCGGCCGGGGTGGTTGCGCAACCGGCGAGGACAAGTGCCGTCGTGGCCGCGAGCGCGGCGGCAAGGCCGATGCGTCGAAGCGGCGTGCGTTCGAGTAGTGCCATGGGGTGGCATCCCTTCTACAGGTGAATGTGATTGCTACGAACGCTAACGAGTTCACATTTCCGGCCATCGCCACCGGCATTTCGACCGTGTTACCGACTACCCCAGCACCGAGTCAAGATAGGCGTTCGTGAAGCGCCGCTCGGGGTCGAGCCGGTCGCGAACGGCGACGAAGTCGGCGAGGTGCGGGTAGACAGCAGAGAGCGATGCGGCATCCTGGCGGTGCATCTTGCCCCAGTGCGGCCGCCCCTCGAAGCGGCGGAAGATCTCCTCGACACCGGCGAAGTACTCCGTCGGGTCGTCGCGGTAGTAGCGGTGCACGGCGATGTAGCCGGACTCGCGGCCGTAGCCGGTCGAGAGCCAGATGTCGTCGGCGGCGGCGCACCGCACCTCGACGGGGAAGCTGATGCGCCATCCCTTCGCCTCGATGAGCTCGTCGATCGCGCGGAGGGCGGCCGGGATGTGCTCGCGCGGCAGCGCGTACTCCATCTCTGTGAAGTGCACGGTGCGCGAGGACGCGAACACGCGGTGCGAGACGTCGGTGAACTCGCGCTGGGCGACGAGGCGCTCGCCGAGCGCGTTCTGCGGCTTGATGATCGCCGGTATCACGGTGCCGATCGCGTTCGTGAGCCCGTAGAGGTGGTTCGACATGAACTCGTCGTCGACCCACGCCGAGAAGCGCCCCTGCGGCTTGACGCCGGCCTCGAGGGGCAGCCGCGTGTTCGTCTTCGTGAGCGCCGTCTTGGTGTGGGGAAACCAGTAGAACTCGAAGTGGTCGACCCCGCTGGCCCTTGCCATCCAGTCGTCGAGCACGGCGTCGAGCGGCTCCGGCTGCTCAACGGCGTGCAGCAGGTAGCTCGGCACGCACTGGATCGTGACGTCGACGATGATGCCGAGAGCGCCGAGGCCGAGGCGGGCAGCCGGCCATAGCTCGGCGTTCTCCGTCGGGCTCACATGCAGCAGCTCCCCCGCCGCGGTCACCAGGGTGACGGCGACGAGCTGGTTGGCGAGCCCCGCAAAGGCGTGGCCCGTTCCGTGGGTTCCCGTCGAGGTTGCCCCCGCGATCGTCTGCCGGTCGATGTCGCCCATGTTCTCGAGCGCGAGGCCGAGCGGGTCGAGCAGGGCGGGCAGCTGGTAGAGGTTGGTGCCGGCGCCGAGGGTCACCCGGGTGCCGTCGACCGCGTAGAGCCCGTCGAGCCCCGACACATCGAGCTGGATGCCGTCGGGCACCGCGATGCCGCTGAAGCTGTGACCGGCGCCGATGGCCTTCACTCGCAGCCCGCGATCGGCCGCGAATCGAACCGTCTCGACGACCTCCTCGACGGATGCCGCGCGCACCGTGAGCTGCGGCCGCGCGCTCTGGCTGCGCCCCCAGTTCTTCCACGTCCTACCCGGTCGCACGTCGATAGTCACAGGAAGGCCTTTCCATCGCCGCGGTAGGTCGGCATCGTCGTGGCGACCGCGTCGCCGTCGACCAGCAGGAACTCGGTGAGGTGCTCGCTGAGCTCGCCCGCCTTGGTGTGGCGCAGCCAGGCGCGGTCGCCGACAGCGAGGTCGCGCGCGGCATCGCCGACGAGCGGGGTCTGCACCTCTCCGGCCATCTCGCGGGGCTCCATGCGCACACCGGTCGGCCAGGCGACGCTAGGCAGTCGGTCGTTGGCAGCGGGACCGGATGCGATCCACCCGCCGCCGAGCAGCGTTGCGATATCAGGGCGCGGCTTGCGCACCACCGACAGCGCGAAGGCGGCCGCAGGGGCCGGGCTGAAGTGCAGGTAGTTGTCGAACAGGGTCGGCCCGAACAGCCCGGAGCCCGCGGCGACCTCTGTCACCGCCTCCTCCCGCGACGAGCTCTCGAGCGAGCCGGTGCCGCCGGCGTTGACGAACTCGAGCTGGGTGAGCTCGCTGATCGCGGCGATCGCGGCCCCCCGGCGGTCGGCGAGCTCTGCTGCCGACCAGCCCTGGATGCGCCGCACGAGCCAGCCGCGCGCCCGGTTGGCCGGGTTGTTCACGAGGCCGGCGATCTGCGCCTCGTAGCCCATGACCCCGACAAGGGTGAAGCCGGGCCGGTCGAGGATCTGCTGCGCGAGCGCGCGTGCGTCGGCGACGGAGTGCACGGGTGAGCGGCGAACGCCGATGTGTCCGAACAGCCAGTTGTCCCAGCTGGCATCGAGCTCGAGGCAGACACGGATGTCGGCACGGTCGCCGGGGGCGATCGCGGCATCCACGAGGTCGAGCTGGTCGACCGAGTCGACCATGATCGTGACGCGAGCGGCGAGCTCGGCGGAGCGACCGAGAGTGCGGATCGCGGCGCGGTCGGCCGTCGGGTAGCCGACCACGACATCCGTTATCGCCTGGTATCCGTCGACGCTCGACGCGAGCCAGAGCGCCTCCTCCAGCGTGTACGCGAGCACGCCGGAATAGCCGGGCAGGGCGAGCACGCTGTCGATGATGCCGCGCACCCGCACCGACTTGCTGGCGACGCGGATGGGGGTTCCGCTCGCGCGGTCGAGCATGTCGAACGCGTTGTGCGCGAGAGCCGGCACGCTGACGACGCCGTACGGCGGATCGTACGAAGCGGTCGCCGCAGTGAGCGACCGCCAGTACTCCGCTGGCCGCAGCCACGGGGTGTCGCTCTGCCGTGTCAGATGCACTATTTGACGCTCTTGATCGGGTACACGGCGAGGGCACCGAGAATGGCCGTGGCCGCGGAGGCGACGAACAGCGCGGTGAAGCCGGCGCTCGCACCGGAGAACACGTTGGCGTCGGGGATGGTGCCCCCGCCCGTTGCCACGTTGACTCCCGTGAGCACGATGAGCGCTCCCACCAGCGGGCCGAAGGCCTGGGGAACAGCCGTCGCGATGTTCATGATGCCGAGGTCTTTGCCGCGCGAGTGGGCATCCGGCAGCACCTGCGTTGCGAGTGCCTGGTCGACCGCCATGAAGGAGCCGTAGCCGAGGCCGAGCAGGCCCGCCGCGACCAGGGCGATGTTGAAGTCGGGCACGAACGCGAGCAGCGCCGCCGCGATCGCCTGCAGGTAGGCGGCGACGTAGACGAAGACCTTGCGCTGGCCGATGCGGTCGCTGATCTTGCCGGCGCCGAGGGCAGAGAGGATGAAGAACACCATGTAGACGAGCGTCAGCATGAGCAGGTCGTCCTGCACCGTCTCGAGCGGACGCCCGAGGCCGAACTGCAGGAAGTACAGCAGCTGGGTCGTGCCGAGCGCGTTGCCGAGGTTGACCAGGATGCGGCCGAGCAGGGTCCAGCCGAAGTCGGGGTAGAGGCGCGGGCTCACCCAGAAGCCGGAGAACAGCACGCTCGCCGATAGCGCCGGGCGCTCGGAGACCGGCAGCACGGCATCCTTCGTCAGCAGCGCGAACGGCAGAACCGTGACGACCAGCAGCACCGCCATGACGGCGTAGCCGACGAAGGTCGCGAGAGCGAGCTCTGTGACGAGCAGGATTCCGAGGATGGTGCCGACGGCCTGTGGCGCAGACACCCAGCCGGAGACGAAGCCGCGCTGGTTGACCGGCACCTGGTCGGAGATGGTCGCGGTGATCGCCGCAGACAGCATGCAGAACCCGATGAGCGCCGTCGACCAGAACACGCCGATGCCCACCATCGAGGTCTGCACGCCGAGCAGGAACAGCGACAGCGCGAACACCGCGGTGCCGGCGAAGATCCACGGGCGGCGGCGACCGAGTCTGCTCGTGGTGCGGTCGGAGAGCGCGCCGGTGAGCGGGTAGGCGATGATCGCGCAGAAGCCGGCTATGGCCGAGATGATGCCGAACGCCACGACGTTGTCGACCCAGAAGTCGGTGTTGAGCTGCTCCTGGATCTGCAGCGGCAGCAGCAGCTGGATCGGGGTGAGCTGCGCCATCCAGATGCCGAGCCACGCCGTCGCGAAGAACGCGATCCAGCGGCCTGGCACCTTGCGGATCGGTTCAGCGAAGAGCGTTGCCGAGGTACTCGTTGTCGTCATGCGGTCGCATCCTTCGTTCGGAGTGGGGTCGTCAGTGAATACAGAAAGTCGGCGGCGAGGTCCATGACGCTCGCGGCGGCTGCGAGGTCGCGGTCAGCGAGCCAGGCGAGCGTGAGGCCGTCGGTGATGGTGATGAGCATGCGCCCGACCGTCTCGATGGGCACGGTCCACTCGATGCCAGCGCCCTCGGCCGCAGCGAGCAGCACCTGCTCTGCGGCGTCGCGGTACTTCGCCCACTGCCGCTGCGGCAGCGACTCGAGGCCGGGGGTGCGCATGGCGAAGAGCATGAGCTCGAGCAGCACCTGCTCGTCAGCGGTCTCGGCGACGATCGTGTCGAAGAAGGCCTGCAGCCCGTCGCGGATCGTTGACCGGATGTCGCCGCTGAACCGAATGGCCTCGAACGCCGCGATGGACTGCGTCTCGACCACGTGGGCGATGAGCTCTTCCATCATCTCGTCGCGGCTGGCGAAGGCGTAGTGGAAGCTCGCGAGCGGCATGCCTGCCTCGGCGACGATGGCCCTCGTGGTCGCGCCCTGCATGCCCTGCTCCGCGATGACGCGGAGGGCAGCCTGCACGATCTCGCCACGGCGGTCGATGGAGGACATGCGCGCCATGGTCTCCTCCGCCCTACTGGGTCAACTGACCCAGTCGTGTGACCAGAATGGAGGATGCCGTGAGCGCCTGTCAACGCACCCGCTTGGGGGCCACTGTCAGGGGTCGCACCTAGCCTCTCGTCACGGAACTCGTACTGATCCCCGGATTCTGGCTCGACGGCTCCTCGTGGAACCAGGTGGCGCCCATGCTAGGCGAGGCTGGTCACACGGTCACCGCCGTCACTCTCCCCGGTCTCACCGCCGACGCCGACCGCACCGGCATCACCCCGCGCGACCACGTCGATGCGGTCGTCGGCATCGTCGACGGCCTCGTCTCCGAGGGCCGCGGCCCCATCGTGCTCGTCGGGCACAGCGGTGGCGGCGCCGTTGCCCATGCGGTCGTGGATGCCAGACCCGACTCGATCGCGCGCGTCATCTACGCGGACAGCGGCCCCCTCGCCGACGGCGACTCCATCAACGACAGCCTGCCCGTGGTCGACGGCGAGATCCCGTTGCCGGACTGGTCGGTCTTCGACGACGACAGCCTCGTCGACATGACCGACGAGATTCGCGCCGCCTTCCGTGCTCGCGCTATCCCGATCCCTGCCCGCGTCGCCAGCGATAAGCAGCAGCTCAGCGACCCGCGCCGCTACGACGTGCCCGTCACCGTCATCACCTGCGAGTTCCGCAAGGCCGACATGCTGGAGATGATGGAGGCCGGTCACCCCTACTTCGCCGAGCTCGCGGCGATGAAGGACTACGAGATCGTCGACCTGCCGACCGGCCACTGGCCGCAGTTCACCAAGCCGACGGAGCTGGCGGCGGCGATCCTGGCTGCGCTGCGCTAGGCAGCGCTCATCCGGCGGAGCAGCGCGGTCACGCCCAGTCGATCGCGTGACCGAGTCGGTCGCGCTTCGTCTCGAGGTAGCCATCGCTGTGGGCACCGTTGCTGATCACCAGCGGAACCACCTCGGTCACGTCGATGCCGCCATCGCGAAGCTGGGCGAGCTTGTCTGGATTGTTGCTCAGCAGCCGAATGGAGTCGACGCCAAGGTCGCGCAGAATGGCGGCGGCAGCCGCGTAGCTGCGTGCGTCGACGGGAAGCCCGAGCGCCTCGTTGGCGTCGACGGTGTCGGCCCCATCCTCCTGCAGTCGGTACGCCCGCAACTTGTCGATGAGCCCGATGCCCCTGCCCTCGTGGCCCCGGAGGTAGATGACGACTCCCCCCTCTCGTGCGATTCTGGCAAGGGCCTCGCGCAGCTGCGGGCCGCACTCGCACTTGACCGAACCGAGCGCTTCGCCCGTGAGGCACTCGGAGTGCACCCGAACAAGCAGAGGCGAGCCATGGCCATCGCCGATGAGGGCGAGATGCTCAGCGCCCGTCACAAGGTCGCGATAGCCGCGCACCCGAAGAGTGCCGTACTCCGTCGGAATCACCGTCTCGACCGCGAAGCTGACGACGTCGGGCATAGTCATCGGTGCCATCGCCGCAGCCGGCATCCTCGTCGCGCCCGTCATGATGTGCGGGGAGCCGAGAGCGCGGCGGCAACGGTGTCCTGCAGCTCGCGACCCGATGCCTGAAAGGCGAGCACACCACGATGCTCAAGCGTCGCCGCCACCGACGCCAGTGCCACACCGCTGGCCTCCAGGCGTTCGATGGCAGCGCGCGCCTGATCGTAGGCACCCGTGACGGTGTCGCCGCGCACCGCGGCGTGGTCAGCCACCGCGCGCAGCGTCTTCTCCGGCATGGTGTTGATCACGTCGGGCGCGACCAGCTCGATGACGTAGAAGGTGTCGGGCAGCTGGGGGTTCTTCACGCCGGTCGAGGCCCACAGCGGTCGCTGCATGTTCGCGCCGGCCGCGACCAGCTTCTGCGCCCGCTCCGATGTGAATGCCTGCTCGTAGGCCTGGTAGACCAGCCGGGCGTTGGCCACACCGGCAGTGCCCATGAGCTCCTTCGCCGCCGCGCTCCCGTCGGCGAGCAACAGGGCGTCGACCTCCGCGTCGACACGGGAGACGAAGACCGAGGCCACCGAGTGGATACGCCAAAGGTCGAGTCCGGCAGACTGCGCTCGCTCGAGTCCACGCAGGTACGCCTCGACAACCTGCGCGTACCGATCGAGGCCGAAGATCAGCGTGACGTTGACGCTGATTCCCTCCGCGATGGCATCCTCGATCGCGGTGATGCCCTCCGCAGTGGCAGGAATCTTGATGAACACGTTCGGTCGGTCGATGGTGCTGACGAGCACGCGGGCCTCCGCGAGCGAGGCGTCCGCGTCGTAGGCGCTGTCAGCGCCCACCTCGATCGAGACCCATCCGTCGTTGCCACCCGTCGCCTCGAACACCGGGAGAAGGATGTCGGCGGCCGACCGCACGTCGTCGGTTGTCAGGCGCAGCACGGCATCCGTCACCGAGCTCCCCTCGGCGGCGAGCTGTCGCAGCTGCTCGTCGTAGGCATCGGTGCTCGCGAGCGCCGTGGCGAAGATCGTGGGGTTTGTCGTGATGCCGACGACGTTGCTCGACTCGATGAGCTCGTGCAGCCCGCCGGAGCGAATGCGGTCACGAGAGAGGTCGTCGAGCCAGATGCTGACCCCCAGCTCAGACAGGGCTGCCGTTATCGCGGTGCTCACAGCGACTCCAACGCAGTCGCCGTGTCGGCCAGCTGGGCGTCCGTCACCGGCACCGCGTCGCGGATGAGGCGCTGCAGGCTCTTCTGCGCGTCAGGCACATTGACGTGCACACCCGCCACCACGCGCTGCCCGCGCAGCCAGAAGACGGTGAACGCCGCGGCCCCTGCCGCACCGCGCCGCACCAGCCGGGCACCCTCGACGAGCGGCGCATAGCCGGCGAACTGCACGGTCACGTCATACTGCTCGCTCACGAAAGTCGGCACATCGGCATACCCGGTGCCGGTGCCGAGCATGCTGAGCACGGCCGCCTTCGCCCCCTTCATCGCGTTCGACAGGTGCTCGCTGCGGATGCGAACTCCACCGACGGGGTGCATGGCCGAGGCGATGTCGCCGGCCGCGTAGACGTCGGCGGCACTGGTGCGCATGAACTCGTCGACAAGCACGCCATCTGCCACCGCGAGTCCGGCCGCACGGGCAAGCTCGATGTTGGGGGTGGCGCCGATGGCGACCAGCACGATGTCTGCTGGAACGATCTCGGCGGGCTGGTCGCCCGTGCCTGCCACGCGCACACCGCTGACGCGAACGCCGTCGCCGACAATCGCCTGCACGTCAACGGCAGATCGAACGGTCACTCCCTGCGCCTCGTGCACGCGGGCGAAGTGTGCTCCGAGCTCGGAGCCGAGCGCAGACTCGAGGGGCTGGGATCCGCGGCCGAGCACGGTGACCTCGTTTCCCAGCGCCCGGGCCCTCGCCGCCACCTCCATTCCGATCCAGCCGGATCCGATGACGACGACCCGGCGGCCGCCGCCGCGCAGCTCGGCCCCGAGGCGTTCAGCGTGCTCCACCGTGCGAAGGGAGTGGACGCCGGCGAGCTCGCCATCCTCGGTCGCGCCGTCGACGGCAAGTGCTCGCGGGGTCGAGCCGGTAGCCAGCAGCACCGAGGTGTAGGAGAGAGTCTCGCCGTTCTCGAGGCTGATCGTGTGGGCATCGGGGTGCAGCGCCGTGACGGCGACCCCGGTGACCAGCCGAACGTCGTTGGCCTCGTACCAGGCCGGATCGATCAGGTCGACGGACTCACGGCTTGCCTCCGCGCGCAGGTAGGCCTTCGACAGCGGCGGCCTGATGTACGGCGCATGCGCTTCGGCTCCAACCATGGTCACCGCGCCGGTGAACCCCTGGTCGCGCAGGGTCTGTGCCGCGATACCTCCCGCTGGCCCTGCTCCGACGATGACGATGTGCTGTGTGGACATTGCTGCCTTCCGGGTTCGTGTTGGTGCCGACAGTACGGCTGCTGGATTCTATTGTCAACTTTCACTTTTTTAGATATGGTTCTCATATGTCGACCTCTCGAAACGAAGCGCGGGTGGCAACGGTCGCCGCCCTCGGCGACCCAACCCGCCGTGCGCTCTACCGCCTGATCGTGCGCAGCAGCGGGCCGGTCGGCCGCGACGAGGCTGCGGAGGCGCTCGGTATTCCCCGGCCGACAGCCGCGTTCCACCTCGACAAGCTCGCCGAGTCGGGGCTCGTGCACGTGGAGTTCACCCGCCGCTCCGGCGCCTCCGGCCCCGGTGCCGGTCGACCGGCGAAGTTCTACCGCGCCGCCGTCACCGAGGTCACGGCCTCGGTGCCGGAGCGCCAGTACGACCTCGCTGCCGAGATCATGGTCGACTCGCTGGAGGCCCTCGGCATGCAGAGCCCGCCGGTGCAGGCCGCCCTCGTCGAGTCAGCCCACCGCCGCGGCCGCGCTCTCGCCGGGGCAGCGCCATCCCTCGACGAGGCGCTCGAGGCGATCGGCTATGAGCCCCGCGCCGTGCCAGAGGGAACGGTGTTCGACAACTGCCCGTTCCACCAGCTGGCGCTCACGCATCCCGCCACCATGTGCGCCGCCAACCACTCGCTCGTGCAGGGCGTGCTCGACGAGCGCGGGGAGAATCCGGATCGCGCGCGATTCGCACCGGGAACGGCGGGCTGCTGCGTGCTCATCGACGCACCCTGAGATCGACTGCGCCGTGCTCCGACAGGGGTTCGAACCCTGACTGTGACGATTTTAAGTCGCCTGCCTCTGCCAGTTGGGCTATCGGAGCGCTGTGGGACTAGCCCCCAACAGTATCGCGGCGGTTGGCGCGAATCCGGCGAACGATGAGCCACGCGACGAGCCCGGCCAGCCCCGCGTACACTGCGAAGTTGAGCCACGCCGAGTACCGCTCCACGGTCTCGTACTGCGAGCCGAGGGCGTAGCCGAGCAGCACGAGGGCGCCGTTCCAGATGGCGCTGCCGAGCACGGTCGCGATGCTGAACGTCGCCAGGTGCATCCTCGCCGCGCCGGCCGGCAACGAGATGAGGCTGCGCACACCGGGAACGAAGCGGCCGAAGAACACCGCGGGAGTTCCGTGGCGCTCGAACCAGGCAGTGGCGCGCTCGAAATCCTCCGCCTCGACAAGGGGAAGCCTCGACAGCCAGCGGATCGCGCGATCCCGGCCGAGCGCGAAACCGAGACCGTAGAGCAGCAGCGCTCCGAGGTAGGAGCCGAGCGTGCTCGTGGCGATCACGAGGGCAAGACTCAGCTCACCCTGCTTCGCGAGAAAGCCCGCGAGCGGCAGCACCACCTCGCTCGGGATCGGCGGAAAGACCGTCTCGAGCACGATCATGAGGCCGACGCCCCACTCCCCCAGTGCCTGCATGAGCCACGCACTGAAGCCGAGGATGCCGCCGAGGTCGCTCGGATCGTTCGCGAATGGCAGCATCCGATGAATGTAGGCATGAAATCTGGGAGTTCTGCGCGGGCGCCGTCGGTAGGTTGAAAGGATGAGCACTCGCCCCGACAAGCACACCCCCGCCAGCCTCGGCTTCAAGACCCAGATGGTGCACGCCGGCAACGAGGTGGATGCCGGCACCGGTGCCCTGCGCACGCCCATCGTCATGGCGAACTCCTATGCGCTGCCCGATGACCCATCCACGCTCAGCTGGTCGGGAACCGATGTTCCGCTCTACACCCGCAACAGCGGCACCAACCAGCTCGGGCTGCAGAAGAAGCTCGCCGTGCTCGAAGGCGGTGAGGATGCCGTCGCCCTCGCGAGCGGCGTCGCCGCCCTGCACGCGATCTTCTTCACCCTGCTGAAGTCGGGCGACCACGTAGTCGTCGCCGACGTCACCTACGAGGCCGTGTTCCGCCTGTTCTCCGAGCTGCTGCCGCAGAAGTACGGCATCGAGGCG
Source organism: Conyzicola sp. (assembly GCF_057073975.1). Lineage (NCBI taxonomy): Bacteria > Bacillati > Actinomycetota > Actinomycetes > Micrococcales > Microbacteriaceae > Conyzicola > Conyzicola sp. The sequence goes on from NZ_JBXMIS010000011.1 coordinate 12,896, forward strand.
ACCTTCGTCGACGCGAGCGACCTCGACGCCGTGCGCGCTGCCATCCGGCCGACGACCAGGCTCGTGCACATCGAGACGGTGGCCAACCCGACGACGAAGGTGACGGATGTCGCCGCCGTCGCCGCGATCGCCCACGAAGCCGGAGCCCTGCTCTCGATCGACAACACCTACACGCCGCCGCCGCTGTTCCGCCCGATCGAGCACGGAGCCGACCTCGTCGTGCACTCGCTCACCAAGTACATCAACGGGCACGGCGACGCGATCGGCGGTGCGGTGATCGGGCGCGCCGACCTCATCCGCCAGATCAAGCTCGACGCCATGGTCGACGTGGGCGGGGTCATCAGCCCGTTCAACGCGTGGCTCATCCAGCGCGGATCGGTCACACTCCCGCTGCGCATTCGCCAGCATGCCGAGTCGGCACTAGCCATCGCGCGGTTCCTGGAGGCCGACCCGCGCATCGCGTACGTGGCCTACCCCGGCCTCGAGTCGCATCCTCAGCACGCCGTCGCGGCCCGCCAGCTGCTGCACGGCTTCGGCGGCATGATGGCCTTCGCGGTGCGCGGAGACAAGGATGCCCAGAACCGCTTCGTCTCGAACCTGCGCGTGATCACGTCGGCCGTCTCGCTCGGCCACGACGAGTCGCTCATCGTGCACGTCGACAACTCGGGCCCGCGGGTCGCCGCCTACCCGGCGGGCTTCCGCGAGCTCGGGCACCTGCGCTTCTCTGTCGGCCTCGAAGACGTCGACGACCTCATCGCCGACCTGAGCGCGGCGCTCGACGCGACGTTCTAGCTCCGGACGCAGCGATGCCCGCCCGGACAGCCGGGCGGGCATCGTGAGAGCTGCGGTGCTATTTCTTGGCTGCGACGGCCTCAACGGGCTTCGGCCGCGACGCGAACTGCTCGAACGAGGCGCGCGGCGTCATGACGTCGGCGATCGAGACGGTGTCGCGACCGAGGAAGAAGTTGCCGACCCAGTTGACAATGACGCGGAGCTTGCGCTCCCACGTCGGCATCGCGAGGCCGTGGTAGCCACGGTGCATGAACCAGGCGACGAGGCCGGTGATGGCGAGCGGGCCGTTCTGGAAGACACCGACACCGATGCCGAGACCGGCAACGGCTCCGGCGTTCTTGTGGGCGTAGTCGACAGTGGACTCGCCGCGCAGCACGGCGATGATGTTCTTCGACATCCGCTTGCCCTGGCGCACGGCGTGCTGGGCGTTGGGCACGCAGAAGCCGCCGACACCCTGGCCGGGGATGAGGTCGGGAACGGCGCTGACGTCGCCGGCGCCCCAAGCGCCCTCGACGACGTTGCCCTCGGCATCCTTGACCCGCAGGTCGGGCTGCACGGTGAGGCGGCCGCGCTCCTCGACCGGGAGGTCGGTGTTGCGCAGCATGGGGCTGGCCATGACGCCGGCCGTCCAGACGATGAGGTCTGACTCGAAGGTCTGGCCGGTCGAGAGCTCGATCTTGCCGTCGACCGCCGAGGCGAGCTGGGTGTCGAGGTGCACCTCTGCACCGCGCTGGGCGAGGTTCTTGAGCACCCAGTGGCTCGTCTTGAGCGACACCTCCGGCATGATGCGGCCCATTGCCTCGATGAGGTGGAAGTGGGTGTCCTCGAAGTCGATCGCCGGGTACTGGCGCACGAGGTAGCTCGCGAACGAGCGCATCTCGGCGAAGACCTCGATGCCCGCGAACCCGCCGCCGACGACCGTGAACGTGAGCAGGCGCTCGCGCAGCGGGTCGCCCTTCGGCAGCAGCGCCGCCTTGTCGAAGTTCGAGAGGATGCGGTCGCGCACGGCGATCGCCTCCTCGATGTTCTTCATGCCGATGGCCTCGTCGGCGACACCCGGGATCGGGAAGGTGCGCGAGACCGAGCC
>NZ_JBXMIS010000012.1:0-2705 GCF_057073975.1 Conyzicola sp.
CCTCGGCAGCTACGACGTGATCGCAAAGATCACCGGCGGCGGCCCCTCGGGCCAGGCAGGCGCCATGCGCCTCGCCATCGCGCGCTCGCTCAACGAGATCGACCGCGAGAACAACCGCCCGGCGCTCAAGAAGGCCGGCTTCCTCACTCGTGACCCTCGTGTCATCGAGCGCAAGAAGGCTGGTCTCAAGAAGGCCCGCAAGGCGTCGCAGTTCTCGAAGCGCTAATCACCACCGACTCCTGCCACCATGGCACGGCTCTTCGGTACTGACGGCGTCAGGGGTCTCGCTAACCGCGAGATCACTGTCGAGCTCGCCCTCGCCCTCGCACAGGGGGCGGCGGTCGTGCTCGGCAAAGGACGATTCGCCGACGGCAGGCGCGCTTCCGGGCGTCGACCTGTCGCGGTGATCGCCCGCGACCCCCGTGTCTCCGGGGAGTTCATCTCGGCAGCGGTCGCAGCGGGGCTCTCGAGCTCTGGTGTCGACGTCTATGACGCCGGCGTCATCCCGACCCCCGCCGCGGCGTTCCTCATCGCGGACTTCAAGGCCGACTTCGGCGTCATGATCTCGGCGTCGCACAACCCGGCTCCCGACAACGGCATCAAGTTCTTCGCCGTTGGCGGCACCAAGCTGCCTGATGTGGTCGAGGACCGCATCGAGGAGGCGCTGACGCAGCAGAAGCTCGCGCCGACGGGGCTCGAGGTCGGCAGAATCCGCCGCTTCGCGGATGCTGAAGACCGCTACGTCGTGCACCTGCTGTCGACCCTTGACACCCGGCTCGACGGCATCCACGTCGTTCTCGACTGTGCGCATGGCGCCGCAGCCGGAATCTCGCCAGAGGTGTTCACGGATGCCGGGGCGAAGGTCACCGTGATCGGTGCAGACCCCGACGGCTACAACATCAACGACGGCGTGGGATCAACCCACCTCGACGTGCTCTCTGCCGCGGTGCTGGAGCACGGCGCCGACGTCGGCATCGCCCACGACGGCGACGCGGACCGCTGCCTCGCGGTCGACGCGAACGGCACGGTCGTCGACGGCGACCAGATCATGGCGATCCTCGCCATCTCGATGAAGCAGCGCGGCCTGCTCAAAGACGACACTCTCGTCGCGACCGTCATGAGCAACCTCGGACTGCGTGTCGCGATGGAGCAGCACGGCATCCGGATGCTGCAGACCGCCGTCGGCGACCGCTACGTTCTCGAGGCGCTCACCGAGCACGGACTCTCGCTCGGCGGGGAGCAGAGCGGCCACGTCATCATGACGTCGCACGCCACCACCGGCGACGGGATCCTCACCGGACTCCAGGTCGTGTCGGAGATGGCCCGCAGCGGCAAGTCGCTCGAAGAGCTCGCCTCGGTCATGACCGTGTTCCCCCAGGTCATGATCAACGTGCGCGGCGTCGACCACCGCGCCCTGGCTGGCAACGAGGAGATCGCCGCCGCCGTGCGCGAGGCAGAGCTCGAGCTCGGCTCGGCTGGCCGCGTGCTTCTCCGGCCGTCTGGCACGGAGCCGATGGTGCGCGTCATGGTCGAGGCCGCATCGCAGGAGGATGCACAGCGCATCGCTGAATCCCTGTCGGCCACCGTGCAGCACGCTCTGGCGCTCTAGGGCTGTATCGTCGAGGCAGCACGATGGAATCCATCGACTGCACCAACGGGGGAGGCGCACGTGACGCTCTTTGAGCAGGTCGGCGGCCAGGCAGCGGTGAAGACCGCGGTGACGGTCTTCTACAACCGGGTGACCGACGACCCCGATCTGGCGAAGTGGTTCGACGGGATCGACCTGTCGCGACTGCGGGCGCACCAGCGAGCGTTCCTGTCAGCGGCGCTCGACGGCCCTCCCGTGTTCGCCGGCCGAGACCTCGGCGAGGCACACGCCGGCATGGAGATCACCGATGAGGCCTTCGACTCGATCGTGCGGCACCTCTCCGTGACTCTCGACGACCTGGCCGTGCCCGCCGAGATCATCGCGCAGGTAGAGCAGCGTCTCGAGGGCCTGCGCGCCGAGATCGTCGGAGCCTAGTTCGACTGCAGCTCGCTGCGACCGCGGATGCCGAGCTTGGCGTAGGTCGACTGCAGGTGGTTGTCGACCGTGCGGGGCGAGAGGAAGAGCCTCTCGGCGATCTCAGCGCTGCTGAGCCCCTGCGAGGCGAGCGCGGCAACTTCGCGCTCTCGAGCGGTGAGCGGCTCCGGTGCGTCGGCAAACTGGAGCAGCGGAGTGGATGCGTCCTCGCACTCCTTGGCGAGCGCGTCCGCCTTGTTCTGATGCGCAGCTGCCTCCCGTGCGTGGTCAGAGCGCAGGGCGGCTCTCGCTGCCGACGCGAAGCACTCCGCGGCGAAGAGCATGCTGCCGAGCTGCTCCCAAGACTCACCGGCCGCGGCCAGGTCGGCGGCGGATCCGGCGGCCTCCGCTCGAGCGTGGGCAGCCCGAGCCGCGATGAGCCGGCAGGTCGTGGATGCCTCGAGCCGCGTGAGCAGGGGAGCGGCCGTCGCGGCGGCGCCGAGTCGCGCCGCCGCGTGAAGGAGCGTGGATGCGAGCACGACGTGTCCGCGGGCGGTCACGACCGCTGCGTGCTCCAGCAGCTTCGTGGTTGCACCGGATCGGTCGCCGCGCAGGGCGTCGATCCAGAGTCCAGACAGGGTGGCATTGGAGGTGCGGGCGACGAACTCTGGGGACAGGTCGGCCTGCAGGGCCGCGGCCTCGT
>NZ_JBXMIS010000013.1:0-2756 GCF_057073975.1 Conyzicola sp.
CCGCGGTACGAGAGCGCAGGAGAGCTGGATGCCGCGCTCGCCGAGATCGACGAGCTGGCGTCCCAGCCTCGCGTGCGCGCGATCGGCGAGACCGGACTCGACTACTTCCGCACAGCGGAGGACGGCCGCAGCAGTCAGCACCGCTCCTTCGAGGCGCACATCGAGATCGCCAAGAAGCACGATCTTGCGCTGCAGATCCACGATAGGGATGCCCACGGGGATGTCGTCGAGACCCTTCGCCGCGTCGGCGCCCCCCAGCACACCGTCTTCCACTGCTTCAGCGGGGATGTCGCGCTCGCCCGCATCTGCGCCGACAACGGGTGGTACGTCTCCGTCGCCGGCACCTCGACCTTCAAGAACGCGGTCGACCTGCGCGAGGCGCTCGAGATAGTGCCACGCAGCCTCCTGCTCATCGAGACGGATGCGCCGTACCTCACCCCGGCTCCCTACCGCGGGCGCCCCAACTCGCCGTACATGATCCCCTATACGCTGCGCGCGCTCGCAAAGCACTTCGAGTCCGACGTGAACATGCTCGCGGCGCAGATCGCCTCCAACACCGAGGATGTCTACGGCCTGTGGGACGCCGAGCCGGTCGACACCCCGCGCAACTACCCCGATGAGTAGGCTCCTCGGCCCGGCCGAGATCCGGGACCTCGCCGAGCTGCTCGGCATTCAGCCGACCAAGAAGCTCGGGCAGAACTTCGTCATCGACGCGAACACGGTGCGTCGCATCGTCAAGTCGGCCGGCGTCACCGGCGGTTCCGTCGTCGAGGTCGGCCCCGGCCTCGGCAGCCTCACGCTCGGCCTGCTCGAGACGGGGGCGTCTGTCGTCGCCGTCGAGATCGACAAGCGCCTCGCCGCCCAGCTGCCCCTCACCGTCGACGAGCTGCAGCCCGGTGCCCAGCTCACCGTCATCACCCAGGACGCGATGACGGTCACGGAGCTGCCGGGCGAGCCGACCACCCTCGTCGCCAACCTGCCGTACAACATCTCCGTTCCCGTGCTGCTGCACTTCCTCGAGCACTTCCCGTCGATCTCGAGCGGTCTCGTGATGGTGCAGGCGGAGGTCGGGCAGCGCATCGCGGCAGCGCCCGGCTCGAAGGTCTATGGCAGTCCAAGTGCCAAGGCGGCGTGGTACGGAACCTGGCGCACCGCCGGCCAGGTGAGCAGGCAGGTCTTCTGGCCCGTGCCGAACGTCGACTCGATCCTCGTCGGGTTCGAGCGCCACGAGCAGCCGGGTACAGAGCAGGAGCGCCTCGCCACCTTCGCCCTCATCGACGCGGCGTTCCAGCAGCGGCGAAAGATGCTGCGGCAGGCGCTGTCGGTCGTTCTCGGGGACTCGGGCCAGGCATCCAGTCGTATCGAGGCGGCCGGGCTCGCCCCCACCGCCCGCGGCGAGGAGCTGACGGTGCTCGACTTTCTCGCGATAGCACGTTCCGGAGACCGCGCGAGCCTCGGCTAGGTTTATTGCATGACGTCGGCACCTACCCCCCGAATGGTGCACACGCGAGCGCCCGGCAAGATCAACGTCTTCCTCAAGGTCGGCACCCTGCTCGACGACGGCTACCACGACGTGGCCATCGCCTACCAGGCGGTGTCGCTCTACGAGGACGTGCGGGCGTACCCCGCCGACGACTTCTCCGTCTCCGTCACCGGCACCGTCGAGCTCTCGCGCGTTCCCACCGACGCATCGAACATCGCCGTGCGCGCCGCCCAGCTGCTCGCGCACCGCACCGGCTATCGCCGGGGCGTTCGCCTCGAGATCGACAAGCACGTGCCGGTCACCGGCGGCATGGGCGGAGGAAGCGCGGATGCCGCGGCGACCCTGCTGGCGTGCGACGCCCTGTGGGGCACCCAGCTTGCCCGCGAGGACATGCTCACGCTCGCTGCAGAACTCGGAGCCGACGTGCCGTTCGCCTTCACCGGCGGCACGGCGATCGGCACCGGCCGTGGCGACCAGCTGAGCCCGGCACTGGCCAAGGGGCAGTTCCAGTGGGTGCTCGCACTCGCCGACTTCGGCCTCTCGACGCCAGAGGTCTACAGCGAGCTCGACCGCCACCGCGACCGTCACGCGCAAGACATCTTCCCCGCCCACGTGGCGCCATCCGTCGACGCCGACGTGCTTCAGGCCATTCGCGCCGGCGACCCGCACATGCTGGCCGAGACGCTATACAACGACCTGCAGGCTCCCGCACTGCACCTCGAGCCGTCGCTCGCGGCCACCCTGGAGCTTGGCGAGGAGAACGGCGCGCTCGCCGGCATCGTCTCCGGCTCCGGTCCGACCGTCGCATTCCTCGCCGCCGACCAGGACACCGCGCTCGAGCTGCAGATCGCGCTCAGCGCCGCCAAGCTCACCGTGGTTCGCGCGACGGGGCCCGTGCACGGCGCACGCATCATCAGCGACTGATTCTGCCCTCCGCTCCGAATGGCTTTCATGGCCATTCGGAATAGAGTTCGAGCATGACCCGTCGTCGTCAGAACCTGCTCGCCGCGCTTGTCGGCGCCGTTGCCGCGGTTGCGACCCTCGGGGCCGCCGAAGCCGTCGACCTGCTCGTGGCGGCGGACTCGAGCCCGCTCGCCTCCGTCGGGTCGTTCGTCATCGACATCGTGCCACCGTGGGTCAAGGAGACGGCGATCGCCCTGTTCGGCACGGGCGACAAGGTGGCCCTGCTCGTCGGGCTCGGCCTTCTCGTGCTCATCCTCGCACTCGGCATCGGCGTGCTGCAGTACCGTCGTGCGCCATACGGGGTGATCGG
>NZ_JBXMIS010000014.1:0-16425 GCF_057073975.1 Conyzicola sp.
TTCCTCAAGTGGTTCCTCAACACCCTGCTCGTCGGCACGATCTCTGCCGTCGGCTCGGTGCTGCTCGGCGCCCTCGCTGCCTATGCCTTCTCGCGCATGCGCTTCCGCGGCCGCCGCATCGGCCTGCTCAGCCTCCTGCTGGTGCAGATGTTCCCGCAGTTCCTCGCCATCACCGCGATCTTCCTTCTCATGGTCACGATCAGCGACATCTGGCCGCAGTTCGGGCTCGGAACGCACGCCGGACTCATCCTCATCTACCTCGGCGGCGCGCTCGGTGTGAACACCTTCCTCATGTACGGGTTCTTCAACACCGTGCCGACATCCATCGACGAGGCGGCGAAGATCGACGGCGCAGGGCATGCTCGCATCTTCTTCACGATCATCCTTCGACTGGTCGCGCCGATCCTCGCGGTGGTCGGGCTGCTGAGCTACATCGGGGTGGCGGGGGAGTTCGTGATCGCGAGCGTCATCCTCACCTCGCCCGACTCTCAGACTCTCGCCGTCGGGCTGTACACCTTCATCTCGCAGGCACAGTCGAAGAACTGGGGTGTCTTCGCGGCTGGTGCGGTCATCTCTGCCGTTCCGATCGTTACCCTGTTCCTATTCCTGCAGAAGTACATCGTCAGTGGCCTCACGGCCGGATCGGTTAAATAACTTGCCCCTTCCCCTCGTACCGCACCACGATGGCTCTCCACTCTATGTAGCGACTGCCGCACCCGTGATCGGCGAGGCGGTGACGGTGCGCGTTCGCGTGCCCGCGGCGTTCGGGCCGGTCACCGGTGTGCGCACGCGGTCGAACCCCGATCACGAGCCGGTCTTCACGACCGCCACCGTCGTGCGCTCAGCGGACGGCTGGGACTGGTGGCAGGCCGAGGTCGTCGTCGAGAACCCCGTGCACGGCTACCGCTTCCTGTTCTCGCACGCCGACGGCAGCCACAGCTGGCTCAACGCCTCCGGTCATCACCTCACCGAGGTGCGCGACGACGAGGACTTCAAGCTCGTCGCCTACCCTGAGCCCCCGGTGTGGGCGAAGAGCACGGTGATGTACCAGATCTTCCCCGATCGGTTCGCGCGGTCGAGCGATGCCGACGCACGCGAGCTGCCGCTGTGGGCAGAGCCGGCGGCGTGGACGGACGAGCCCGTCAACACCGGCGCGTCGACCCCGCGCCAGTTCTACGGTGGCGACCTGCTCGGCATAGAGCAGAAGCTCGACCACCTCGTCGGCCTCGGCGTCACGATGATCTACCTCACGCCGATCTTTCCCGCGCACTCCAACCACCGCTACGACGCTCTGTCGTTCTCCGAGGTCGATCCGCTTCTTGGCGGCGACGACGCCCTCATCTCCCTCGTGGCGGCGGCGCACGCGCGCGGCCTCAGCGTGATCGGCGACCTCACCTCCAACCACTCCGGCGATGCACACGAGTGGTTCACGTCGTCCCACCTCTCGCCTGGCACTCCAGAGAGCGAGTTCTACTACTGGCTCGACGACGAGCAGAAGGGCTACGTCTCGTGGCTCGGTGTTCCGTCACTGCCGAAGTTCAACTGGAGGTCGGCAGAGCTGCGCCGTCGCTTCATCGACGGCCCGGACTCCATCGTCGCCAAGTGGCTGAAGCCGCCGTACAGCTTCGACGGATGGCGCATCGACGTCGCGAACATGACAGGCCGCTACCTCGACGAAGACCTCAACGCCGAGGTGCGCCAGCTCATTCGCAAGACCATGATCGACGTGAACCCCGACACCATCCTGCTCGGGGAGTCGACCAACGATGCCTCGAGCGACTTCCAGGGTGACGCATGGCACGGAGCGATGACCTACGCGAACTTCACCCGGCCGCTGTGGGGCTGGCTGTCGAAGAGCGTGCCGGAGTCGTGGTTCTTCGGGCTGCCATACGGCACGATCCCCTCGTACACCGGTCAGCAGTTCTTCGAGGCGCACTCGCGGTTCGCCGCCGGGTTCCCGTGGCGCACGCGGCTGCACAACATGAACGCCCTCGACACCCATGACACGGCGCGGTTCCGCACGTCGGCACTGCCCGGCGCGGTGCCGGTGGCGTTCGGGATGTCGGTGACCCTGCCCGGAATCCCCGTCGTCTTCGCCGGCGACGAGTTCGGCCTCGAGGGCGTGGACGGCGAGCACTCCCGCTCCCCGCTGCCATGGGATGCCCTCGCGCAGCAGGAGCCCGTCGCAACAGAGACGGTGGCGCTGTACTCGGAGCTCATCGCGCTTCGACGCGCGCACATCGCTCTCAACGACGGCGGCATCCGGTGGCTGCACGTGGGCGACGACGTGCTTGCCTTCGTGCGCGAGCACGAGGCGGAGAGCGTGCTGGTCGTGGCAGCGCGGGCCGACTTCGAGTTCCAACTCGAGGTGGACGCGCTGGCGGGCGAGGCTGCTGCGCTGTACGGCACGGCAGATCTCACGCGCGGCCCGGACGGCTGGGCGGTGGCGGGAAGCGGCCCGTCGTTCAGCGTGTGGCAGCTGCCGGGGATCCTGCCGTCGTAACGATCCGGCGACAGCACGAGAGTCAGCCTTAAGGACTACAGACACCGCTTCGAGCGGGGGCTAGATTGAGAAACGCTCGCGGGAACGCTCCCACGGAGCCAATCCGACTCTGAACCGCTGAAGGAGCCTGATGTCTCGACGTCGCGCCATTGTTCCCCCACTCGTCATCGGAGTCGCCGCACTCCTGCTCGTCGGCTGCGCAGGCCCGACCGGTAACGAGAAGCTGGATGCCGATAAGAGCCCGCTCTCCGAGTACTTCGACGCCCTCTACGGCGACCAGGACGAGGATGCATGGGCCGCCCAGCAGGAAGAGGTCGAGGAGCTCGTCGCCGCCTGCATGACCGACGAGGGCTTCGAGTACATCCCGGTCGACCAGGACCAGTACGACTTCATCGACGAGGACGGCCCGGAGTGGGGCACGAAGGAGTTCGCGGAGCAGAAGGGCTACGGCATGCAGCAGTCCGAGGCCGAGATCGAGGAGATGAACTCCCAGTCCGAGGAGTACGTCGACCCGAACCAGGACTACGTCATGTCACTCTCCGAGAGCGAGCAGGCCGCGTTCTACGAGGTGCTCTATGGCGCGCCGTCGTACTCGGAGGAGGGCGAGGAGGCCGTCGAGTACGAGTACGACTGGACGACCGCCGGCTGCTACGGCGCCGCTCAGCACGAGGTGCAGGGAGAGCAGCCCTACGACGACGACAAGTACAAGTCGCTCTTCGACGACATGCAGAAGATGTATGAAGACCTGCAGAAGACTCCAGAGGCCAAGAAGGCAGACGCCGACTGGGCCGACTGCATGGCCGACGCGGGCGAGCCCGGCTTCTCCAAGAAGCAGGATGCCGTCGAGGAGATCAGCAACGCCCTCAACGAGGTCTACGAGGCCAACCCCACCGGTGAGCTCGACCAGACCGCGGAGCTTGCAGAGCTGCGCGATCGCGAGTTCGAGCTCGCGCTGATCGACTTCGAGTGCGGGGAGAAGGTCGACTACGAGCAGCGCACGCTCGCCGGCCAGTTCGAGCTGGAGAAGAAGTTCATCAAGACCCACCAGAAGCAGCTCGACGAGATCGTAGCCAATGCCAAGTAGCACCACGACGACCCGATCTGTCACGAGCGGATGGGGCCGGCTGTTTAGCAGCAACCGCATCATCTGGGTGATCGCCGCCGTCGCGGTGGTCTCCCTGCTCGCGGGCATGCTGCTCAGCCGCTTCATCGTCTCGCCGGGCGAGCTCGCCTCGAGCACCACGGCACCGGAGTCCGGTCTCATCACCGTGCCGATCGAGCAGCGTGTGCTGGCCAACGACGTCGTGGTTCGCGGTGACGCCAACTACGCCGACTCCGTCGAGGTCAAGATCGAGACGGGTGACATCGGCGGTCCGGCCGTGGTCACCGGCCAGGTGCCGGAGGTCGGCGCGACGCTCGTCGGAGCAGCTGTTGCGCTCGAGGTCGCCGGTCGCCCCGTCATCGTGCTTCCGGGAGAGCTGCCGGTGTACCGCACACTGCGCATCGGCGTCTCCGGCCCCGACGTCATCCAGCTCAAGCAGGCGCTGCAGGCGGTCGGCATCAATCCGGGCAACGTGGGGTCGAACGTCTTCGACTCCGCGACGTCGGCCGGAGTCGCCGCTCTCTACGCACTCGTCGGCTACACCCCGCCCGCTTCTCCGGAGGGGACCAAGGAGTCACTGCAGGCGGCCAACGACGGCGTCATCAGCGCCCAGCAGTCGCTCGCGCAGGCACAGGCAGCCCTTGCCACTGCGTCGGGCGGGCCGTCATCCGTCGTGATCCTCGAGCAGCAGAATCTCGTGCGGGCCGCAGAGCGCGTCGTCGACGACGAGTGCACGGCAGCCCCCGGTTCAAACGCGTGCGAAGCCGCGAACGACGACCTCGCCCTCGCGCTCGCTCGCCAGGCCGAGGCGCTCGCTCCCGGGAGCACGGCATCGGAGCGCGCTGCCGTGCAGTCGGCGAGCCAGCAGCTCACGGCTGCGCGCAGCATGCTCGCCGAGGCCCGCGAGGGCACCCTGACCTACCTTCCGTCGAGCGAGGTGCTCTACCTCGAGGGGCTGCCGCGCCGCGTCGACGAGGTCATGGTCGAGCGGGGCTCCATCATCACGGCCGCCGCCATGCGGGTGTCTGGCGCGAGCCTGCTCATCACCGCATCGGCCAGTTCTGCGGATGCCGCACTCCTCACCGTGGGAACCAAGGCGACCATGACCCTCGCCGACGAGTCCGAGATCACGGCGACGATCACGCTGCTCGAGCCGAAGGAGTCCACCGACGGCAAGGCCGACGCGGGCGCGAGGTACGTCATCGAGCTCACGCCAGACGAGCTGACCGACGACCAGCTCGCCATCCTCCGCGGCACCAACGTGCGCGTCAGCATCCCGGTCAGCTCCACCGACGGAGAGGTGCTCGCGGTTCCGCTTGCCGCCCTCACCGCAGGGGCTGGCGGAGAGTCGCGCATCGAGGTCAGCACGGGCGATGGCGACGAGACTCGGCTCATCGAGGTGACCACCGGGCTCGCCGCCGGCGGCTACGTCGAGATCACCGCGGTCGACGACGACATCGCCGAGGGCGATCTCGTCGTGGTCGGTCGATGACGGCAGCGCCCGTCGTCGAGGTCGTCAACCTCACCCGTTCGTTCCCGGGCCCACCGGAGGTGCAGGCTCTCAAGAGCATCAACCTTCGGGTCGAGGCGGGAGACTACCTCTCGATCGTCGGCCCGAGCGGCTCCGGCAAGTCGACGATGCTCAACGTGCTCGGGCTGCTCGACCGGCCGAGCGTCGGAGAGTACTACCTCGACGGCACGCTGACGGCGATCGCCGACGAAGACGAGCGGGCGGCCCTTCGCGCACGAAAGATCGGCTTCGTCTTTCAGGCATTCCACCTGCTGCCCCATCGCACGGTGCTCGACAACGTGCTGCTGGCCACCCTCTACAGCGGTGTGCCGCGCGCCGAGCGCGAGCAGCGCGCCCGCGACGCCCTCGAGCGGGTCGGTCTCGGCCACCGCGTCGGGTTCAAGCCGACGACCCTCTCTGGCGGTGAGCAGCAGCGCGTCGCCGTCGCGCGGGCCGTGGTGGCGCAGCCAACCCTCCTTCTCGCCGACGAGCCGACCGGCAACCTCGATCTGAAGACATCCGGCGAGGTCATGGCGCTGTTCGAAGAGCTCAACCACGACGGCCTCACCCTCGTCATCATCACCCATGACGACGCGATCGCGGCACGGGCGGGTCGCCGCATCCAGATCAGCGACGGCCACCTGTCGGAGATCGCATGAGAATACGGATGCCGAAACTGCCAGAGCGCCTTCGCCCGCGCCTGCCAGAGGCGGTGCGCTCGCGCCTTCCCCGCCGACGCGCCTCGACGCACGTGCTCGAGGCGGTGCCGCGCGGCGACCGCTTCACGTTCCAGGACCTCGTGGTCGAGGCATCCCATGGTATCGGGGCCCGGCCCGCCCGCCTCATCATGACGACGCTCGGCACGGTGCTCGGCATCGCATCCCTCGTCGTCACCATCGGCTTCGCGCAGACCGCTGCTGCCCAGCTCTCCCGCCAGTTCGACATGGTGGCCGCCACCCAGGTCATCATCGAACCCGAGACGGCCTTCAACGGTGCGACGGGCCAGGAGCAGGCGATCGCCCGCCTGCCGTGGGATGCGGCAGACCGCGTTCAGCGGCTCAACGGCGTCGAGCGCGCCGGCCTCGTGGCAGAGATCCCGCTCGGCGACCTCCGCATCACCGCTGTTCCCGTCAACGACCCGTCTCAGCCGGAGACGTTCAGCCCTCCGGTGCTCGCCACGAGCGGCGGGCTGCTCGACGCCGTTCGCGGAACCGTCGTCACCGGGCGGTACTTCGACTCCGGCCACGACGCGCGGGGCGACCGCGTGGTGGTGCTCGGCGAGGAGGCCGCGAAGCAGCTTGGCATCAACCGGGTCGACAGCCAGCCGTCGATCTTCATCGGCGAGAAGTCGTACACCGTCATCGGCATCGTTGGCGGCATGGAGAGCAGGGTCGACATGCTCGACTCCGTCATGATCCCGCTCGGCACCGCGCGCGCCGAGTTCGGGCTCGCCGCTGCCGACGAGCTGCAGATCGAGATCGCCCTCGGCGCTGGCGACCTCGTCGGTCGTCAGGCGCCGATCTCGCTCGACCCGAACGCACCGGAGAACTTCAGCGTGCAGGCTCCGGCCTCGACCTCGGAGCTGCAGCAGAACGTGCAGGCAGACGTCGACGTCATCTTCCTCATCCTCGGGGCGATCGCCCTGCTGGCGGGCGGTGTCGGCATCGCCAACGTCACCCTCCTCTCGGTGATGGAGCGGGTCGGCGAGATCGGACTTCGTCGGGCTCTCGGTGCGACGCGGCGAAGCATCTCGTGGCAGTTCATGGTCGAGTCGGTGGTGATCGGCCTGCTCGGCGGTCTCATCGGCTCCGCAGTCGGTGTGTTCGCCGTGGTGATCGTGTCGGTGGTGCAGCAGTGGACGCCGGTGCTCGATGTCTGGCTGGCGATCGGAGCGACCATCCTCGGTGCGGTTGTCGGCCTCGCCGCCGGCGCCTACCCTGCCCTGCGCGCATCGCGCATCGAGCCGATCGCAGCCCTTCGCGGCGCGCGCTGACCTCTGCTGCCTGAACCCCAAACCTGTACCCCTTTCTAGGTTCTACCGCAGCATTCGCCCGACCTGTTGACTGGGGCCCATGGCTGCAGAGCGCACATTCCTCATCGCCGACGTCAACGCTCTGCTCATCGCAGAGCCGACCGCCGAGTCGCGGCCGATCCTCGACACCGATCTCCGCGATGTCGCCCAGACCCTCGTCGACGCGAGCAACGGCACGGGCGGGGGCGAGATGACCCTGGATGTGGCGAACGCGCTCATCATGGAGCTGATGGCCGGATCCACCGGTGAGCCGCACCGCCCCACCTGGCTCGGCGTGTGGGAGGGCTCCGGCCCGCCGGTGAGTGTCGTGCTGTGCACGATGTGGCGGGGGATGCCGTTCATCGCGAGCGTCGCATCCGCACCGAAGGTGCAGAACCGCGGCTACGCGAGCTCGCTCGTGCGGGAGGCGGCGGCGATCTTCGAGGCCAACGGCGACACCCACGTCGGGCTCTCGCTCGACCGCGACAACCCGGCCGTGCACCTGTTCAACGAGCTCGGCTTCAAGGAGATGTTCTCGGCTGCATCGCTCTAGGCCTCGCGATCAAAACAGGGTCGCGTGGATGCTAGTCTCTTACGGTGCCAAAGCAGCTTTGTGCTGCGTTGCGCGCCCCCTTAGCTCATTGGTAGAGCACTTCCTTGGTAAGGAAGAGGTAGTGGGTCCGATTCCCACAGGGGGCTCTGTAATCATCAGAGTCAGCGATTTCTCTGACGTTTGCAGTTTGGCTGAGTAGCTCAGTTGGTTAGAGCGCACGACTCATAATCGTGAGGTCGCGGGATCGTGCCCCGCCTCAGCTACCGGAAACATACGGGATTTGCACTCGAACCGCCAGCAAGTGCAGCCGAAAGTGCAGCCGATCACGAGAAAGTGCGGCCAGCGCGGGCCTTTGTGCGTCGCTCCCGAAGCCGCTGCAGTCGTTTCACAAGCTCCGGCATCTCCGCGATCGCAGCAGGCTTGTCAATGACCAGGTGCAGCCGCTGCTGGTACCTCGAGGCGTGCCATCCGAAGTCCTTCTGGATCGCCTCTTCCTTCCGACCCGTGAGCCTGCCGCCCCACAGCTCTTCGAACTCCAACAGGACACGGTCAGCGTCGGCGAGTTCGGGCATGACGACATCTTCCTCTGCGCAGTGAACTAGAGATACCCTCAACGCATGACCGAGACCGAATCGACGCCGGCAAATGGCTACAGCAAGCTTCTGCTTTGGGGAGGGTGGGCGCTCGTTGCCGCCGGGGCCATCATCGGCTTCGCCGCGAAGGGTGCAGCCGAGCGAGAAGCGAACATCGACGAGTACACGGCGAGCTTCTCCGGCTACCTAATTGACGTCGAGCCCAACTATGCAGGAGCGTGGGCTGGTGCCTTTGTCGCCGTGTTGGGGATCGTCATGCTGTTGATCTTCGTCGCCAAGCGAGCACGATGAGCGACCGCGACTAATATCGAGATCTGCAGGGCCGGCTGCTTCTTGAGTCTCGAGGAGCACCATGGGCGCCAACCGGCGATACAGCGACGACCCGCGCTGGGATCCGCGCGTGCTGCCTCCAACCCGCCTGACGCGCCCAAGTCATCGTGAATCGTGACCTCCAAATCGGGCGACGTGTCACCTGTTGGCTAGCACCGCCGAACATCAACCGCTGGTCGCGTCTCCGAGCGCAGCCGCCGGCGACCCACGCGCGAGGCACCGATGGAGATGCTTCTTACCGTCAGGGTGCTCGGCATGCTCTGACGCTCCGCGTCTACCGCCCCGGCCCAATCCCTCGGTCCCGCGGCACTTGGTTCGACTGCTGCCATGACCGAAACCGCAGGCGACAACGCCAATCCATCCTCAACGACCGCGACTGCGAGCTCGCAGGCTGCGACCTCACCGTGGGTGTTGAGGGGTCGACGACCACGGAACCACAGCCAGCTACCCCTTCGAGTTCCGAGGATCGCTGCCCGGGAAGACGGTGTCCTTGGCGCGGATCGCTCCGTTCTCACCATGGATGTTCAGTTCGCCGCCACCGTTGTTCTGCAGCCAGGTGCGAGCCGCGTTGATCGCGGTGCTTTGCAGGGCGTGAGTGGATATTGCAGTCCCGTTGGCCTTGACCTGCCAGTTGGTGCCGCTGGGTACTACGTGAGCTTGAGCCATATGTGACTCCTTTCGGGGTTTGGAGTCCTGACGGTACTCGCGATGTCCTCACACGCAAAGGAATCCTCATGGCACGCACTCGCGCCAGACACATGTACCTGTTGCCGGACCAGGTATTCAGAAGGGCAAAGGGCTCGACGCCGCCCCCGCTCCACTGCCGACGGTGGCAACCTCGACCACTACAAATCAGTCGGTCAATACCCGTAGTTGCAGGAGGGTCCGAACAACTTCCGGCTCCAGCACGCGCTCTGGAGCCAGGTCGCCGGCCCTGATAGGCACGAGCTTGGGCTCGGCGAACGAGTGCCCGACTGGCGGTGAGCTAGAGCGGGACGATGAATCGGTTCGGTTCGGACTCCGGCTCGTCGACGTAGCGCCACTGCAGAATGAGCCGCCTCGGTCGCAGGCTGGATGTTTTGAGGGCCACGAAGTCGAACGATTCTCCTATGTCGTAGGTCCCGTTCTGGTGCCCGTAGATGCGAATCATGCGCTCGGCTTCGTCGGGTTCAGCCTCGATCTGAACGAGGTGGACTGGCCGGCCCGCGGTGTTGATCATCTGGTACATCTGACCCTTGACCCAGCGTGGTCCCGACCACGCTGGGGGCCGAGTTTCGGCCTCACGAAGCTCGTTGGCTCGCTCTTGCGCTTCGGCCTGCCTCACGAATGCAGCCGACGAGACTCGCGCTAGATTCTGAATTTCGTCTCGCGCTCTGCGAGCTTCAACTACCGCAGCTTCCGCGTCCACTCGCGCTCTAGTTGCGACCTTTGCCTGGACGATGGCAGCAACGGCGGCCGCCCCGGAGACCACGAGCACTCCGAAGGCGACTATCAGCTCGGCGAGGTTCATGCCCACACACTAGAGCGAGATCTCCACAGTGGCATCCAGTCTTTGGCGTATCCATGGCCGCTGGTGGGGCTCGCTTCTACGTCTGGAAGGGTTGGTCGAGCTCGCCCGGCTGGCCGGAGAAGAAGTACTCGGTTGGTCCTGTCGCCCCAGACTCGACGTACACCGACTTGGTGAAGTACCGCGAGCCTCCCGCCACCCACTGGTACCAGACGTAGCACCCGGAGTCGTTGGGCATAGAGACTTGAAGTCGCGCTCCTGTTTTAAGGTCGCCCAGCGGGTTCGTCGTCATCATGCGGCCGAAGTGCGACCCGCTCGTGATGCCGTCGCCCTGGCCAAGGTCGAACGCAGTGACCTCGCCAAGCCGCTCGATCTCCCACTGACCTCCGCCTCGCCCTCTGAGAACGAAGTCTGGACTGCCCTTGGGCGTCCGACTCGGAGCCTCGGCGTACACCCACAGCAACGCGCTCAGCGCGGCCGCAGGCACTAGCCACCACAACCACTGGTAAGGCCAGAGCGAGAAGTCGTTAAGGTTCGAATAGCCGGCGACTGTTGTTCCCCAGATCCCGAAGCTTCCTGCCAGTCCAGCTACTGCGACTTTCGATAGTTGATTGCGCACGTCCACACCCTAGATGGAGCGGACCACACTTATCGCGGCCGAAGTGGCGCGAAGTCCCTATCGGCGTCGGGCGCGGTTATGATCATCACGACCGGAGCGGCTTCTCGTGTGATCGGCAAGCGGCCACCTCGGGCGGTGCAGCAACCCATCGGCGCGAGTTTCCATTCTGGAATACCGATTGACGGGTCGTGCACGCGGCGTTTGAACAGCCGATGGGTGTTTCGGCGCACGCGAAAACTCCCCGGTGACCCATCGTCACCAGGGAGTCTCCGTCGTCGACTCGATCTAGGCCGGCCCATTCCACGTCTGATTCGGCCCGCCAACGCAGTCCCACACGATGAGCTGTCGCCCGTTGGTGGTGTTGCCGGCGTCGAGGTCGAGGCAGCGGCCAGCAGCGACGTTTCGCAGTTGGCCGTTGGAGAAACGGCTCCACTGCTGGTTCGCGGCGTTAGCCACGCACGCTGCAGCGCTGACGAGCGCTCCATTGCCGAGCGACGTCGCCGCGAGCTGCATGCACGCGCCCGACGTTGTCATGGTGCCGTTCGCGTTGAGTCGCCAGGTCTGGTTGACGAGCCCGTTGCACGCCCAGATCTGCACCCTGCCCGACGCCACATCCCGGTCGACGCACGAGCTCGACGTGCTCCACTGCACCCGCCCCGTCGCCGCGGTGTACGGCGGGCCGACCCAGCTCTGGTTGCGGGTGCCGACGCAGTCGTACACCTGCAGCGGGTTGCCGTTGGTGAAGCTGGCCGACGGCACGTCGAGGCAGCGGTTCGACGCGAGGTTGATGAGGGAGCCGAAGTTGCCCTGCCGCCACTTCTGGTTCGCGGCCCCGGTGCAGCCCGCGACGGTGACCGGTGTCATGTTCGCGGTCTGGCCCGGCGGCAGCTGCAGGCAGACCCCGCTCGTGGTGACCTGGCCGAAGCTGTCCATCGCCCAGGTCTGGTTGGGGTTGCCGAGGCAGCTCCAGAGCTGCGCTTTGCCGGTCGCCACATCGCGGTCGACGCACATGTTCTGGTGGGCGGTCGAGGCGATCGCACTGGACGGCGCGACTCCGGTGGGGGAGGGCAGCCACGTGGATGCGATGGGCGAGAACGAGAGCGACGTCAACGTCACCGATCCGCCCGTTGCATACAGCTTGATGCCACGGCTGCCGACCGAGGAGTCGAACGCGACGTTGTCACTGAACACCATCTTGCCGCCGTTGCCGAACACCTCGAGCTGGCCACGGTCGACGAGGAGCCGGATCGTGACCTGGTTCGCGATGGGCGGCAGCGACATCCCGTAGAGGCTTTGCGTGGCCGTCGTGTAGGCGACCGTTCGGTCGCTCGAGCCATCCGCGCGAGCGTGCAGCCGGAAGCCGAACTCGGATGCCGTGGCTCCAGCCAGGGAGAACACCGCCGTCAGCTCGTAGGTGTCTGCCGAGATCCCCGCGAGAGGATCGCTGGAGGGGTTGGTCGTGATCGACCGGGTGCCCCAGGTCTGCGTCGAGCTGCGGATGCCCGCGATCTCGCTGACCGGGTTGCGGGTGATGCGGATTCCCTCCGGGTAGGTCTTCAACCCGAGCTCGACCGGGAAGGAGGCGTTGCCCGTCCAGGTGACGCCCGCGTTGCTCGGCTGCCAGCCCATCTGCACCACGCGCCCGCCCGGCAGCTGGTTGAAGGTCTGCGGTGCGTACCAGACCGACGGGGCGAAGGCGGCATCCGACTTGCCCCACTCCATGCGCTGGGGCGAGGCCCAGTCGGAGACGAAGACTCCGGCAGCGTTCAGCGAGCCGATGACGTACTCCCCGCTGGCATCCTGGAGCACCCACTTCTGGGTGGCGCCGCCGTCGACGGAGAGCAGGTAGAGGTCGGGGCACTCGACGAACCAGCCGGCCGCGAAGACGCCACGGTACGTCCACGAGAGCAGGTTGGTGGAGGTGTAGAAGACCGCACCCGTGCCGGCGCGGAAGGTGACCATGACCCAGCGGTTGTTCGCCGCATCCCACTGCACCTTCGGATCCCGTGCCTCCGTCGCATCGGTGATGACCTTGGCCCCGCCGTTGTACATCTGGAAGGTGCGCGCGCCATCGGTGGAGTATGCGATGCTGACGCCCTCGGTGTTGGTGAAGAGCAGGATGGGGTCGTCGGCCCCCGACTTCAGGCCGGTGACGTTGTTGACATCGACCCATCCCGCCCCCGACCACAGCGTGGCGTTGTGCACTCCTGGTTCGAGAGCGATGGGCTGCTGCGTCCAGTGCACGAGGTCTGGGCTGGTCGCGTGGCCCCAGTGCATGGTGTCCCAGGCGAGCCCGTGGGGGTTGTGCTGGAAGAACACGTGGTACACGCCACGGTAGTAGAGCGGGGCGTTGATGTCGTTCATGAACCCGTTCTGCGGACTGAAGTGGAACTGCCCGCGGAATGCCTCGGTGTAGTCGGTCGCCGCGTACGGGTACTCCGGGTAGTCCGACGGCGCGCCGGCCGAGGCGCGGTCTGCGGGCGGCAGGGCCGTGAGCCCGGCCGCGAGCAGGGCAACGCCGAGCACGGCGGCGAGCTGGCGCCTCACGGGGTTGCCCGGAATCCGTAGGTGGCCGGAGCGATGGCCTGGAACTCGGCAAGGGTGCCGCAGTCGAGAACCTTCGTGTTCGTTGTCACGCCATCGAGCACTGCCGATCGCACGGCCACGTTCGCAGCATGGTGGTTCATCGCGATGTAGTTGTTGCTGCCCGACTTCACGAGAACGAGAGTCGGCGTCGCGCCCGACGGGATGATGTTGGCGGCGGGAACATCGAACGAGAAGTGGTTGCCGCTGACGGTATTGCCGTTGCCGTTGATGTGCACGAGACCGAAGAGGTCGTCGACCGGGTTCGGCACACCGAGGAACGGCCCGAACGACTCCTTGTTGCGAAGGAAATGGTTCGCGCCGACCAGGTTGTTGTGGCAGGCGCCCTCGAAGGTGATCATTCCGCCGTAGAAGGCGTGAAGCCGGTTCGCCGTGATCGTGTTGTTGGTGCAGTTCTTGAAGTGCACAGAGCTCTTGCCCCGGGGGAAGATGTTGTTGCCAGACACGATCAGCCCGAAGTGGCCCTCGGCGAAGATCGAGAACCCGACCGGTCCGGCTCCGATGAGGTTGTCGTTGACCATGCTCGCCTGGCCAGAGGCGACCAGCTCGATGCAGTTGCCGCACTCGGCGATGAAGTTGTTGGTGACAGAGAGAGCGTCGGCCCCCGTGATGACGAGGCCGCGCTGCAGGTAGACCATGCCCATGCCGGCGATGCGCAGCGAGTCGGTGTCGCTGGTGGATCGGATGCCGATCTTGCCGTTGAGGTAGCTGTTCTGGTTGGGAGTGAACGAGAGCCCGTCGAGGCAGAAGTCGATGAGCTCGATCGAGCTGAGGCGAGGAGAGCCGCCCCGGTTGATCAGGATCGCCTCGGCATTGCCGTCGGTGTTCTCCACCTTGATGCGGCTTCCTCCCGGCCAGATCTCGAACCAGCTCGCAGTGCTTCCCGCGTTGTAGCGGATGCTCGACGAGGTGAATCCGTGGCCGGAGCCCTTGATCTGCAGGTAGCTGATGTCGATCACGATGCGGGTCTTGAGCGAGTAGTCGCCCGGTGGGATGTAGATGACAGCCCCTGGCTTGGAGGCCTGGGTGGGCTGGTTGGCCTTGATGTCGGCGATGATGCTGTTCACGATCGCGCCGATGTCGGTGTAGGCGGTCGTCGCCGGACTGCTGGGAATCGTCCAGGTGGTCACGTCGTAGATGGTCGAAGGCATATCGGTCTCTTTCTCGCGATGAGGCGGGTGGGGGTGGGGGTTAGATCACGCCGAGCAGGGTGCGATGGGCACGCACGGGGACGGCTGACGCTGCCGCTTCGGCAGGGCTGGCCGGCGATGCGCTCGACAGGCTCAGCCAGGCGACTGCAGCGGCGCCTGCGCTGGCAATCAAGAACGTCCGGCGGGACGGGGTGGACAGACACACGATTTCTCCCTCTTCGTTGAGCGGATCGCCAAAAGGTTTTGGCGTTCGCGGGTTGGTGAACGGTAGGGCGACGACCGGTCTGGGTCAAGCGATTGCGGGCACGAGCCCGGTTTTGGCACGGCTTTGGCACGCTGAGGCGCGCAGCGACTTCGCACTGCCGAAGTTTTTGGCTGTTTTTGGCAGTGGACAGGATGCCAGCGCAGCGCCGACAATCATGCCAAGACGTTTTGCCAAAACGTTTAATCACCTATATCGTGATTCTCAACACAGTGCGTAGCAGAGCTGCTACAGAAAAAGGAGTCGAAGTGAAGACGCTTCGGAACACCCAAGGTCGCACCCGAACAGCAGTCCTCGGGTCGGCCGTCATCGTCGTTGCCGGCCTCGTCCTCAGCGGATGCGGTGCAGGCACAACCGGTGCCAGCGATGGTGCCGACGAACTGACTGTCCTCGTCGAAGGCGGAGGGCTCGCCGAGCTGCAGCCGATCGCCGACCTCTACGAAGAGGAGACCGGCACGGCCATCAAGCTCGTCGAGCTGCCCTATGACGGTCTCTACGACCGCATCCAGACGGAGCTCGGATCCGGCTCGGTGTCGTTCGACATCGCCGCCCTCGACGCCATCTGGCTCAGCGCGTTCGCCGACGGCGTCGCGCCGCTCGACGACCTGTTCACCGACGAGGTCACGAGCGACCTCTTCCCCGGGCTGGTCTCTGAGGCGCAGGTCGGCGGTGCCTTCGTGGGCATGCCGATCTTCACCAACTCCGAGATCCTCTACTACCGCACCGACCTGTTCAACGACGAGACGAACAAGGCCGACTTCGAGGCAGAGTACGGCTACCCCCTCGCACCGCCGACGACGTGGGAGCAGTACACGGATGTCGCGGCGTTCTTCACCCGCGACACCGACGGAGACGGTGAGATCGATCTCTACGGCACCGACGTCAAGGGCGCTGTCGAGACGGAATGGCTTGCGACCGTATCGCAGGCAGGCGAGACGCAGATGGTGCTCGACCCCGCCAGCGGCGAGGTCACCATCGACAGCGCAGACCACCTCGCTGCTCTCGACTTCTACACCAGCCTGCTGCCCTACGCCCCTGCGGGTGCAGCGCAGCTCGACTGGGCCGGCTCGCAGAACCTGTTCTACCAGGGCCAGCTCGCCATGATGCGGTTCTGGGGTCACGCCTACACGCAGACGCCGGATGACGCGGCGGTCAAGGGCAACATCGGCGCAGCGCCGATGATCGCGGGCCCCGGCGGCATCGCCGGCGTTCCCGGAGCCTGGTACCTCTCCGTGCCGACGGCTGGCTCCAAGCAGGAGGAGGCCAAGGACTTCATCGCGTTCGCCTACGAGCACAACGACCTGTCGATCGACACGTCGCTCGGGCTCGTCGCCCGGGTCTCGGCCTTCGAGTCCCAGAAGGACGTCGCCGGGCACGAGAACTACCCGGCCATCCTCGAGACGCTGAACTCGCCGGCGACGTTCGCACGGCCCGCTACTCCCAAGTGGCAGGAGATCGTCAACACGGTGCTCACGCCGATGCTGCAGAAGGCGGTGGAGCCGGGCGCCGACAACGCCGCCCTGCTCGCCGAGGCCAAGGCGCAGATCGAAGCGATCACCAAGTAGTACCCGCTCTGCGGGGTGGCTGCCATCGGGACAGTCGCCCCGCACCCCCCTACCCGAAGGAATGAACACATGGTTCTCACCGACCGACGTTTTGCCGCACTAATGATGGTGCCGG
>NZ_JBXMIS010000015.1:0-70143 GCF_057073975.1 Conyzicola sp.
TCTGTCATCGGCCACCCCGGTGCGGTCGCACTGACGAGGCTCGCAGAGCTCGGAGTCTCGCGGGTGAGCTTCGGGCCGTTCATGCTCGGCCTCACCCTCGCGCACCTGCAGGCGGCAACCACGCAGCTCACCGGCCTCGGCGAATACCCCTCCGAACTGGGGTTCTCTTACTAGGCGCGGCGGCGTAGCTTGGGCCTATGACTGATCAACGCCCGATCGGATACTGGCTCAAGCTCGTCGACCGCCTTATCGACGAGCAGTTCGAATCGACGCTCGACGAGCACGGGGTGACCCGTCGGCAGTGGCAGCTGCTCAGCGTGCTCTCGCGCGGCACGGCAACCGTTGCCGAGATGGATGAGGCGATCGCGCCATTCCTCAGCGCCGACCCGGCCGGAGCCGCGAACGAGTCGTCGGCAGAGCACCTCTCCGAGCTCATCGAGAGCGGCTGGGTGGCAGCGACAGCCGACGGCTACGAGACGACGGAGCGCGGCCAGGCGGCCTACAGCCGGCTCGCGGGCGTCGTCGCCCAGAACCGGGCGCGCATCTCGAACGGCATCTCAGAAGCGGAGTACCTCGAGACGATCGGCACGCTCGAGCGCATGGCCCGCAACCTCGGCTTCACCGGCTAGGCGAGCAGCCGCGACAGCGCGGTGCGGGCTCGGGCGTATGGCGCTGCCGACCGGAACAGCAGCGAGTCGGTGTTGGCGGCATCCAGCAGCGCCCGGATCTCGAACACCAGCTGTTCCGTCTCGATCGTCGACGAGAACTCGCCCTTGTCTCTCGCCCGATCGATGACCCTCGCCAGGGAGCTGTTCCACAGCTCGATATGGGCAGCGACCGAGTCGCGCACCGGTCCGGGCTTCGACGCCACCGCGAGCGAGGTGGCGGCGAAGAAGCAGCCGCCAGCAAAGACCCGCGACTCGCTGTAGACGATCCAGTTCTCGAGCAGCGCATCGAGTCGGGCGCGCCCACCCGCCACCTGGAGGGCTGGATACACCACCACCGTGGCGAAGACCGCGGCGGCCGCCTCGATGGTGGCAAGCTGCAGCTGCTCCTTGGTGCCGAACAGGGCGACGACCCCACTCTTGCTCATGCTCGTCGCCGTCGCCAGCGCCCCGAGCGACAGGCACTCGATTCCCTCGAGGGAGGCCGTGTCCATCGCAGCGCGCATGATGGAGCCGCGCGAGCGCTCGCCGCGGATTCGACGGCCATCAGTCTCGATCATTGTGCTTCCCAGTATTGCGGTGTGCGGCATCCTGTAGATAGTGTACGACCGTTCGTTTACTTTAGAGGAGTCCCGATGAAGCCGCTGCCCGGTTGGTTCCGCACGATGGTGCGGATCGCGAGCATCATTCCTCCGCTCGGCACGGCGATCGCCTGGCGGCTGTTCTGGAGCCTCGGCACCCCGGTCACCGTGCGCCCATCAGAGCTGGAGACCCACCAGCGCGCCCGTCGTGGCACGCTCGATGTCGACGGCGCGACCATCGCAACCTACGAGTGGGGATCGGGTGAGCGCACCGTGCTTCTCGTGCACGGCTGGCGCAGCAGGGCGTCCCGTTTCGCGGCGCTCGTCGACGAGCTCGTCGGCCGCGGCTTCACCGTCGTCGCCTTCGACGCTCCCGGCAACGGAGACTCGACGGGCACTCGCATGGATGCGCTGCAGGTCACGTCGATCGTGCAGCGCCTCGCCTCGCAGCACGGGCCGCTCGAGGCAATCGTCGGCCACTCCTTCGGCGGCATGCCGACCTTCATCGCCCGGCGCCGGGGGGTCGACGTCGCGCGACTCGTGACCATCGCGAGCGCCCACAACTTCTCTGCTGTCATAGCCATGTTCGCGGCCGGGATCGGCCTTCCGAACACCCGCGGTCTGCACCGCCGCAGCGAGGCGTGGGGCCGCGAGCGCGGGATCGACATCTGGCGCACCGCACTGGCAGAGCTCGACCCGACCGACACCAGCACTCCCCTTCTCGTAGTGCACGACGCGAACGACCGGGAGGTTCCCCTCGAGCAGGCCATGCTGATCGTCGAGGCGCACACCGGCGAGGTCGAGACTCTCATTACCGATGGGCTCGGACACCACCGCGTGCTCAGCGACCCCGACGTCGTCGGCCGAATCGCCGCGTTCGTCTCCGGCTCGGTCAGAGCAGGGCGCTGAGGATGAACAGCATCGTCACGCAGAATCCCGTGGCGAAGTTGAGCCAGAGGAATCGCCGCCAGCCGCGGTTGGCTGACTCTGCTTCGGCATCCGTGATGTTCCAGTACACCGCGCAGCTCGCCGCGTAGGGAATCGCGAGCACCGACGCCAGCACGCCCGGCCAGCCGCTGAGCAGCAGCAGCACTCCGGCGAGCAGATACAGGATGACCGAGAGACGCACCGTGGCGCGCGCGCCGATCACGGTCGCGACCGAGGCGAGGCCGCCCTCCCGGTCGGCGATGACATCCTGCACCGCTCCGAAGGCGTGGCTGGCCGCACCCCAGAGGAAGAACGCGCCGAGCACGGCCACCAGCTGCGGGGTGAATGCGGCTCCGGCGAGCACGAGGCCGTAGACGGCTGGCGACACGAAGTGGGTGCTGCTCGTCAGGGAGTCGAGGAACGGCGTCTCCTTGAACCGCAGCCCCTTGGCGGAGTACGCGATGACCGCGAAGACGCTGACCGCCAGCACGAGCCACGAGAGCGGGGAGCCGACCGCAACGAGGTAGACGAGGAAGGGCACGTTGGTGACGACGACGGCGATGAGGGTAGGTCGGTGCATCGATCGGTCGAGCACCGCGCCCTCGACGCCGCCCTTGCGCGGATTGCGCAGGTCGGACTCGTAGTCGAAGACGTCGTTGATGCCGTACATCGCGAGGTTGTATGGAATGAGGAAGTAGAGCGTGCCGACCACGAGCGTGAGATCGACGCCGGCGGTGAGAACATAGGCCGCCGCGAAGGGAAAGGCTGTGTTGACCCAGCTCAGCGGGCGGCTGGAGACGAACAGCGCCCTAAGCACGACGACCACCGACCAGCGTCCACAGTGACGGCAGCAGGATGACGGCTGCGACCGCGTAGGCGAAGTCCTCCAGCGGCGCGACGCCGATGAACGCCCCGCTGATGAGCTCTGCGTTGTAGCCGACCAGGCCGACGCCGATCATGATGTTGTCGAACACCGCGGTCATGACCAGCACGACACCGAGGACAAGGCCGACGGATGCCCACCGCGGCGCGCGCTTCGACAGCACCGCCGCGAGGGCGACGGCCGCGACCACGCCGAGGAACACCGCGTTGAGCGCCCAGTAGGTCACGACGCGCTCCGCGGCCGAAGCCGGATGGCAAAGCCGTAGAGGTTCATCGTCAGGTAGCAGAGCAGGGTGAGGAAGAAGAGCTCCTCCACCGGCAGCTCCGGCGCGACCTGGAGTCCCGTCATGAACGAGGTCTCTCCGCGAAAGAAGATGCCGAGCCCGATGCCTGCGAGATCCCACACGACGAAGAACGCGACGCCGATGAGCAGCACGGCCAGCGCCCGCCGCCACGACGCCCAGAAGAAGAGCGAGAAGCGCCGGTCGAGCAGCACCATGCCCGTGAGGGCAATGAGCAGCGCAAGCAGGTAGAGGAATGCCATCAGCGCAGCGGTTCCGCCAATGGGCCGGCCGAGGTGTCGCCGCGCAGTCGCTTCACCAGCACCTCTGCACTGATGAGGCACATCGGCAGCCCGATGCCGGGAATCGTCGATCCGCCGACGTAGTAGAGCCCGTCGACCTTCTTCGACTTGTTGCCGGCGCGGAAGAAGGCACTCTGCCGGAGTGTGTGGGCGGGGCCGAGGGCAGTGCCGCGCCAGGCGTTGAGGTCGTCGGCGAAGTCGCCAGGGCCGACCGTGCGGCGCACGACGATGCGGTCGGCGAGATCGGGCACGCCGGTCCACTCCGCGATCTGCGCGATGGCGTCGTCGCCGAGCTTCTCGAGGTCTGGATCTCCGCCCTTGCCGATGCTCGGGTCGGCCGGGATTGGAACGAGCACGAAGAGGTTCTCATGGCCCTCGGGGGCGACATCCGGGTCGAGGCCACTCGGCTTGCAGATGTAGAGCGACGCCGGGTTCGGCACCGACGTCTCCCTGCCGAAGATCGCGTCGAAGCCGCGCTTCCAGTGCCTGGTGAACAGCAGGGTGTGGTGCTCGAGCTGGGGAACCCTGCCCTCGATGCCGAGGTAGAGCAGCAGTGCGCTCGGCCCTGGCACCTTGGCGTCCCAGTAGCGCTGCGGGTAGGTCTGCTGCTTCGGCTCGAGCAGCTGGGTCTCGGTGTGGTGAAGGTCTGCCGCCGACACCACGATGTCGGCATCGGCGAAGAGCACCTCGCCGTTGGCCCCGCGGTACTCGACGCCCTCGACGGCTCCGTCGCGCACGAGGATCTTCTGCACAGCGGCGCTCGTGATAATCGTTGCACCCTCGCGGCGGGCAAGGTCGGCGATGCTCTCGATCACCCGCGTGAATCCTCCGACGGGGTAGAGAACCCCGTCTTCGAGGTCGAGGTAGCTCATGAGGTGGTACATGCTCGGCGTCGCATACGGCGACGAGCCGAGGAAGACGGCTGGGTAGCCCATGACCTGTCGCAGCTTGGGGCTGCGCCAGGTGCGCGCCACCTTTCTGGAGAGCGGCTCGATGAGCAGCCGCG
The DNA here is from genome assembly GCF_057073975.1 of Conyzicola sp. NCBI lineage: Bacteria > Bacillati > Actinomycetota > Actinomycetes > Micrococcales > Microbacteriaceae > Conyzicola > Conyzicola sp. The sequence goes on from NZ_JBXMIS010000015.1 coordinate 4,645, forward strand.
TGAAGGTGAGTCCCTTGGCGAGAACCTCGCGGGTGAACGAGGTGCGCAGGTCGACGAAGGTCGAGTACAGGAAGTACTTCTTGGCCAGCTCGTAGGTCTCGCGGGCAGAGATGAGGTAGTCGTGCAGCTTGAACCCGGCCCGCTTCTCGACAGCCTCGAAGATGTCGAGGTTCTCGTCGCGGTTCGCCGCGATGTCGAGTGGCTTCTCGTCGCCCTCGAAGAACACCCGGTAGCCGGGGTCGAGGGTCACGAGCTTGAGTTGCGCGTCGGCACTCGTGCCGAGCAGGCGGTAGAAGTGGTCGAAGACCTCAGGCATGAGATACCACGACGGACCGGTGTCGAACCGGAAGCCGTCTTTCGACCACGAACCGGCGCGGCCGCCGACCTCTGGACGGCCCTCGAGCACCGTCACCTCGTGTCCTTCGCGCGCGAGCAGGGCAGCGGAGGCCAGGCCGGCGATCCCCCCGCCGACGATGACGATCTGACTCACTGGGGAAGCCTTCCGCTCGCAGCACGCAGCACGAGTCTTGCCTTGACGGGATTGGGCACGCGCACGCGCGTGGTGCGCAGGCGTTCTGCCGGCGTCGCACGCAGTCTGCGTGAGAGCTCGGCGAAGAGTGACTGCGCGAGGGCGACCGCGCGACGGCTGCTCGACGGGAGGAGGGGGAGCACGGATGCCGAAACGGCAAGGTCGGCATCGATGTCGTCGAGAAGCCGCAGCTTGGTCTGCTCGTCGAAGGACTCCACGCGCACCCCGGGAAAGTAGCTGCGGCCGAGCGCATCGAAGTCGGCGGCGAGGTCGCGGAGGAAGTTGACCTTCTGGAAGGCAGCGCCGAGGGCGCGGGCGCCGCGCTCGAGAGTGGCGGCGTCATCCACTCGCTCATCGGCTGTCGGTGCATCCTGCATGAAGGCGCGAAGGCACATGAGGCCGACCACCTCGGCCGAGCCGAACACGTAGCGCTCGAAGCTCTGCTGGTCGTGCACCGTCTCGGTGAGGTCCATGCGCATCGACTCGAAGAACGGGCGGGTGAGGTCGGCACCGAAGCCCGTCTCCCGCGCGGTCAGGGCGAAGGCATGCACGACGAGGTTGGCGCTGAACCCGAGCTCGATGGCCAGCTCGGTCTCCTGCTCCAGCGCGTTGAGCGCCTGCCCTGTCTCGAGCAGGGTGAGCCCAGCCGCCTCAGCGGAACCGTCGACGATCTCGTCGGCGACGCGAACCAGCGCGTAGATGTTCTCGACGTGCTGGCGCACCCCTGCACCGAGCAGTCGCGAGGCAAGCCCGAACGAGGTGGAGTAGCGGCGGATGACGATGCTCGCGGTCTGCTCTGCCACCTCGTCGTAGAGTGTGCGGGTCATCGCACCCTGCTCAGCACGGCATCGGCGACAGGGTGCAGCTCGAGCCGCAGTGCCTCGGGAATATGCGTTTCGGCCAGTCGCGCGAGCGCACGGTTGCCGTAGTAACGGGCGAGCCCGTTGGCGAAGGACCGCGCGCCACTCGCGACGAGCACCGCACGGATGCGCTCCGCCTCCGCCTCGGTGAGGTCGTGCTTGCCGATGAGCGGCTCGATCGAGTCCCACTCCTCTGTGCTCGTCGCATAGGAGATCATGACGGTGCGCTTGCCCTCGCGCAGGTCGCCGATCGTGGTCTTGCCGGTCTGAGTCTCCTCGCCGAAGACCCCGAGCACGTCGTCGACGATCTGGTAGGCGATGCCGATCTCCCGGCCGAAGTCACCGAGGGTCGCGACCACGTCTTCGCTGGCTCCCGCGAGCACGGCCCCCGCCTGCAGCGGACTTTCGAACGAGTAGACCGCGGTCTTGAGCCGCTCCATCGTGAGGATGTCGTCGACCCTCGGCATGCTGGCCGCGGTTGCGAAGTCCACGTCGATCAGCTCGCCGGCCGCGGATGCGAAGAGTGCCTCGTCCATGATCTCGATGAGCCGGTGCCGCACCTGGTCGCTGACGCCGCTGCGGTCGATGAGGCGGTAGGAGTTGAAGAGGGCGAGGTCACCCGCGATCACGGCGGCGGAGAGGCCGCGGTGCTCAGCGCCGGCCGTCGTCGCACCCTGCTCGAGGGCGAGGTCACGGTATCGCCCGGAGATGTTCGGAGCGCCACGTCGGGTGAAGTCGTGGTCGATGACGTCGTCGTGCACGATGAGGGCGGTGTGCAGCAGCTCGAACGCGGCGCCGATACAGGCGGCGGCCTCGAGATCGGTGCCACCGAGGGACTGGTATGCGGCCATGACCATGCGTGGCCGAAACCGCTTGCCGCCGATGGTGTTCGACTCGAGTGTCTGCCACAGCTCGACGTACTGGTGGCCGAAGGCCTCTGCACGCTTCTTGGCTACACTGAAGAAGCGCTCGAGAACAGCATCCACTTGGGCTTGTCTCGAGTCAGAGGCGGCGACCAGCCGGGATGCATCCACCTAAGCAGGATACCGTGACCGTCCCTCAGCCAACCGAGCTCGTCTCTCTCCTTGACAACGACGGCACACCCATCGGCGTCGCCGACAAGGTCTCGGTGCACTCGACAGACACGCCGCTGCACCTTGCCTTCTCGTGCCACCTCTTCAACGACAACGGGGAGGTGCTGCTGACCAGGCGTGCGCTCGGCAAGCGCACCTGGCCAGGCGTGTGGACGAACTCGTTCTGCGGGCATCCCGCACCCGGCGAGCCGATGGAGGACGCGGTCGTGCGTCGCGCCTCGTTCGAGCTCGGCGTCGCGATCGAGGGGCTCACCCTGGCACTGCCCGACTTTCGCTACCGCGCCGTCGACGCATCCGGCATTGTCGAGAACGAGGTCTGCCCCGTCTACCGCGCGCACATCGCATCCGACCTCGCACCGAACCCCGACGAGGTAGTCGAGTGGCAGTGGGTCTCCCCCGCTGCCCTGCGCGCCGCCGTCGACGCCACGCCGTTCGCCTTCAGCCCGTGGATCGTGCTGCAGCTGGAGGCGTGGTCGTACTGACCGCGGCTAGTCTGCGCTGGTCGCGACGGGGATGCTGACCAGCACCGCTGTTCCCGTTGCACCGTCAGAGGTGAGCCAGATCTGCCCGCCGAGGCCCTCGACGAGCGCCTTGGTGATCGGCAGCCCGAGACCCGTTCCCGGCATGAGCTCGGTCGACTTGGATCGGAAGAACCGGGTGAAGACGTTCTCGAGGTCCTCAGCCGGAACCCCCACACCCGTGTCGACGACTCGCAGATGCAGCTCCGTGTCGGTGCGCTCTGCAGTGATGGTGACCGAGCCTCCCGCTGGCGTGAACTTGACGGCGTTGGAGACGAGGTTGCTCATGATGCGCTCGAGGTCGCGGCGCACCGTCCTGATCTCCCCGGCGCTACTCGCCTCGGCGATCGACAGCTCGATGCGCTTGTCGGCCGCCCTCGTCGAAAGGTCCTCCCGTATGTGCGAGAGCAGCTCGTCGACGTCGACGACCTCAGGCTCTGGCTGTGCCTCCGCGGCTGCGGCCGTTCCCACCTGCAGGAGGTCCTCGATGAGCGAGGCGAGTCGCTGGGCATTTCGGTTGATGGTCGTGACGAACCCTCTGGCCGGCTCATCCAGGTCGAGCTCGATGAGTTCATCGCTGAAGCCGAGGATGCTGGTGACCGGAGTGCGCAGCTCGTGGCTGACGGCTGAGACGAAGTCGTCTTTCTGGCGGTTGAGGTCGGTGAGCCGATCGACCGTTGCCTTCTCGTTGCTCAGGGCGTTGGCATCCGCGATCTCTGCGAGTCGTCGGGCAGTGGCGTCCTCGACCTCCACCGTCATCACGTAGCCGCTTGTTGCATCGTCGACTCGCGAGAGCCGAACCTGCAGCGTGTGCCCAGCCTCTGTCTCGACCGCTCCCGACCACGTCGTCGAACGCCCACTGCTGACCGCTGCGAAGGGCGCCGCTATGGCCTCTGGCACATCGCTGAGCGGGAAGTCCTCTCCCGGCACCCACCCCTCGGTCGAGAACAGCAGTGCCGCACCGTTGTTGAAGGCGGCGCGGCGCAGGCGACCGCCGGCCCTGCCCTCGAGCACGAGAATGCCGACCGTCGATGCCAGGATCCCGCTGCGCAGTACCGCCTCGCGCGCCGCCACCCCGGCGATCAGCCGCTCCCGCTCGTTGCGGCCCTCGCTGATGACGAGCAAAGTCGCCGAGACGACGATGATGAACGCCTGCAGCGCGTGAAGGGCGAGCCGTGGGTCGGAGTCTGCCGCCGCCTCGAACGGCCCGCCCCCGAGGATCGTCAGTGTCGTCGTGGCGATAGCGACCGCAAGCGACTGGATAAGGACTGTTCCAGAGCGGAACCGGAACGCCGCCCAGACAAGAATCGGGATCGGCATGAATGCGAAGGGGTAGGACTGGTCTGGCCAGAAGACGAACGCGACGACCGCGATGAGAGCGAGGTGCTGCCACAGCATCTCAAGGCTTGGCGGAGTGCGGAAGGCCGAGAGCGGCTTGAGGAAGAGCGGCACGACCACGAGCACGGCAGAGGCGTGGGAGGCGCCGATCGACCACAGCGATGTGGCGAAGTCGCCTCCGCCTGCTGCAATCGTTGCTCCCGCAAGAACGCCGATCACCAGTCCGCCACCCAGGCTGGCCAGCACGAAGCGCACCGCCCTCCCGACGCTGCCAAGGCGGAGAAGGCCGTGGCGGTCGGAGGCTAGCCTCCACACGAGCCAGGCCTCTGCGGCGTTGGCGAGGCCGAAGCAGACGGACACCCACAGCGGGCGACCCGCGGCGAAGTTCGCGAGCGTTCCGACTGCCACGACGACCAGGGCCGTCGGAAGGCGAGACCCCCGAGAGCACGCGACCGCCAGCACCGCAGCGCTCGCGGCTGGCCACCAGGCGGCACTGCTCGAGCCCGCGGGCGTCATCAGGATCGCGAGCGAGCCGAGAGGAATGGTGAGAAGGGCGAACCCGGCGACGATGAGTCGCCGGTAGGCCGCGGGAAGCGCAAGCACATTGGCAACGATGCTCCTGCCCTGCATGAGCGGCCTCCCTTGAACCGGTTAGTTAGACCGTACTCTGTGGTCGGGTGCCGCGATCACGATCGTCGCGCCCTTCTTGCGCTTTACGCGGGTGCTGAAGCCGTGCTCCTCGAAGGCACGTGCGGTGAGCGGCGCCTGCGCGCGGCTCGTCTCGACGAGCACGTGCGCGGTGGGTGAGAGCCATGGCGCGCATTCGGCGGCGACGCGGCGGTGGAGGGCGACGCCATCCGGTCCTCCGTCCAGGGTGACGAGCGGTTCGAACTCGCGCGCCTCTCTTGGCATGTTCACGATCTCGTCGGTCGGCACGTACGGCGCGTTGACGACGAGGATGTCGACGCGCCCCCGCAGGTCGTCTGGCAGTGCCGCGAACAGGTCGCCCTCGTACACGCGCGCAAGGTTGCGGCGTGCGTTCACCACTGCCGCGTGATCGATGTCGGCCGCGTGCACCTCTGCCGAGGGCAGTGCCGCCTCGACGGCCGCACCGATCGCACCGGACCCACAGCAGAGGTCGACGACGACATCGCCCGGCCTGGCCAGCTTGATCGCCTGGTTGGCGAGGTAGGCGGTGCGCTGGCGAGGCACGAAGACCCCGGGGTCGATGAACACCCGGATGCCCGCGAACGACACCCAGCCGAGGATCACCTCGAGTGGTTCGCCCGCCTCCCGTCGCTGCACGAGCTGCTCGAGGTCACGACCGTCCGCTTCGAGCAGCGCGGCCTCATCCTCTGCGAAGACGCAACCGGCCGCTCGCAGGCGCTCTACGGTGTCCGTACTACGCGCCCTTTGATCCGGCGTCGGTGACCGAGACGTCGACCTTCGAGAAGTTCTGAAAACTGCGGCTCGCCGTCGGGCCGCGCTGGCCCTGGTAGCGCGAGCCGTAGTGGTCGGAGCCGTAGGGGTGCTCAGCGGCGCTCGACAGCCGGATGAAGCAGAGCTGCCCGATCTTCATGCCGGGCCAGAGCTTGATCGGCAGGGTCGCGACGTTGCTGAGCTCTAACGTGACGTGTCCGCTGAACCCGGGGTCGACGAAGCCGGCGGTCGAGTGCGTCAGTAGGCCGAGGCGGCCGAGCGAGCTCTTGCCTTCGAGCCGCGCGGCGATGTCATCGGGCAGCGTGACGAGCTCGTAGGTGCTGCCGAGCACAAACTCGCCAGGGTGAAGGATGAACGGCTCGTCTGGCGCCGTCTCGACGAGGTGCGTGAGGTCAGGCTGGTCTTCTGCCGGGTCGATGAACGGGTACTTGTGGTTGTCGAACAGCCGGAAGAAGCGGTCGAGTCGCACGTCGATGCTCGACGGCTGCACCATGGCAAGGTCGAGGGGCTCGAGGCCGACCCGCCCGCTCGCGAGCTCTGCCTTGATGTCGCGGTCTGAGAGAAGCATGGGGCAAGACTACTAAGGGCCAAGTACAGTTGAAGAGCTGGTGCACGTCGGTTCCTGACGAGCGAGACGCTCGTCAGCGCTGGCTGCGCGGCGAAGGCCAGAAACGGCCTTCGCTCTGAGCAAGCAGCGCGCGGATGTAGTTCAATGGCAGAACTTCAGCTTCCCAAGCTGATAGCGCGGGTTCGATTCCCGTCATCCGCTCTCGTGTGCGTCAGTTGCCGAGTGCGCTCTCGAGAGCGCCGAGGATCAGGTCGAGGCCGTAGGCGAACTCGTCGGCCGGGTCGTAGCCGCTCGTCATGAGCTCTGTGGCCGCATCGTTCAGGTATGGGTACTCCGCCGGGGGCAGCTGCGGCAGGTACACCTCGTCGATCATGTGCTCGAGCTCACCGGCGTCGGCGAACGGGAGGCTCGCCTCCTGAAGGGCATGCCCGTAGACATAGCTGTTGAGCAGCCAGTTCGCGTGGGTGGCCAGCTGCACAGAGAGGCCTGCGGTGCGCAGCGTTGCCATCACCGCCTCGCGGTGCCGCAGGTTGGCGGGCCCCGGCGTGGTGCGTGACTCCATGAGGGAGATCGCCCAGCGATGCCGAGCGAGCACGTCTCTGGCCGAGACCGCCTCCGCCCTCAACTCCGCCTGCCAGTCACCGCGGCGATCTGGCAGGTAGATCTCGGCAAAGACGAGGTCGACCATGCCGTCGAGCAGCTCTTCCTTGTTGCCGACGTAGTGGTAGAGCGACATCGTTCCTGCGTCGAGCTCCTTGCCGAGCGAGCGCATGCTGAGCCCGTCGAGTCCACCGGTGTCGGCAAGGGCGATGGCCTGGCGCAGCACCCTTTCCTTGCTGAGGGGTATTGCGGGGGCCGCACGTCGTTCGGTCACCATTCCGGTGTCCCTTCGCTTGCCATGTTGACTTACGTACAGCGTACGCCTATCGTACACCGTACGAGTTTCGTACGGTGTACTACTCATTTTCATCCACGACCAACGAAGGAGAACCCATGTCCCGACAGGACCCACATGTCGAGGAGTCGATGACCCAGAGGATCCCGGTGCAGGCCAAGCTCGCTGCAGCCTGGGCCAGCCTCATGTTCCTCGTCATCTATATCGACTACTTCCACCTCTACCAGCCCGGCGAGATCGATCTCATTCGCGATGGCGTCATCTTCGAGTTCGACATCAGCGCCACCTTGATGTCTGTCTTCTTCGTGATCATCGCGATCCCGGCCCTGATGATCACGCTCTCCGTGGTGCTGCCTGCCCGCGCGAACCGCATCACGAACCTCATCGTCGCGTCGCTCTACGTGGCCGTCATGGTGTTCAACGTGTCAGGGGCGACCGCCGACTGGGTCGGCTACTACGCCCTCACCATCGGCGTCGAGGTGGTGATTCTCGCCTTCATCCTGCGCGCCGCGTGGACGTGGTCGCGCGCTCGCTCCGGCACTACAGCGGTCGGCACCGCGACACGACAGCGAGCCAGCGTCTGAGCCGTCGGCGGCTCGCCGCAGCCCCTTCTGGGGCATGTGCGCGGGCCGCCGAGGCGGCAGACTCTGCCCATGAGACTCGTGCTTCCCGTGATCGCGTTCGCCATCATCCTGAGCGGTTGCGCGACTCCCGCACCAAGTCCGGAACCGTCGGCGAGCATCGCCCCCGTCACTGCCGTCGACCTCGCCGCCGGTGTCAACGACGATGGCGTGGATGTCGAGGTCGCCGGCCCGACGCAGGTCGTCATGCGCGAGATCACCCTCAAGCCCGGCGCAGGAACCGGCGAGCACTGCCACTACGGCCAGCTCATCGCCGTCGTCGAGCAGGGGGTGTTCACCCACTACGCGCCGATCTACCCTGAGGGGGTGCACGTCTACGAGGCGGGCGACTCGATCGTCGAGGGCTCCGGCTACGTGCACCAGGGCATGAACGAGGGAACCGAGGATGTCGTGCTCACCGTGACCTACGTCATCCCCGCCGGCGAGCCCCTCGCCGAGACCGACCTGGCGAACTGCGACCCGGAGTAGTCACTGAGGAGACCCCCATGGCAAGGCCACGGCCCCAGTTCGAGTCAACATATTCTCACATCCTCGCCCGATTGCTAATCTGGCAGGGGTTCCACGCAATGGGGCTTACCGTCCAGCTCGGGAGCGGAACCGCAGAGAACAGGAATGACGCATGGATACGCTCGTGCGGAACTTCCAGACTTTCGAGTCGACGCCCGAGTACGCGCCGATTCGAGCAGCCCTTGCGACGAACCTATGGCCGCCTGTCGAAGTCGAGCTGGCGCGAATGCCTGCAGAGCACCTTGGGTACGCTCTTTTTCTCCTCGGCCAGGTCGAAGGGATCGAGGGATTTCTGCGGTACGCGGTCGATCACCATCCACGATCTCCCTACGCTCGTACGGCACTTGCCGCGTGTTTCGCGATGCTTGGCTGGAAGGAGCGAGAGGCGGCGCCATCCTTCGACTCCGCGCAGTTCAGCGCATTCGAGCAGTGGATGAACTCGACGGAACAACTGCTGCTCGATGTCTGCGCCGAGTACCCGCGGTTCGCTCCCGCATGGTCCTTCCGGGTGCTGACCGCTCGCGCACTGCAGGTGGGCGAGTCGGAGGCCAGGCGGCGCTATCGTCGGCTCGCTGAGCTGTCGCCGCACGACTACCCGTCGCAAGCCCAGATGCTGCAGTACTTCCTGCCGCGCTGGATGGGATCTCCGGAGTCCGCGCTCGCATTCGCCCGCGACTGTTCGCGCGATGCCCCGCCCGGATCGAACTCGCCTGCCATCATCGCCCTGTGTCACATCGAGCACTGGGTCTCTCTAGGCCGGGGCAAGCCCGGCACGGCCTACATGGGGTCACCGGAGGTGCATGCCGAGCTACTCGACGCCGCACACCGGTCGGTGCTGGATCCGAACCACCGCCTGGATCCGATCGGTGTCGAGGCGCGCAGCGCATTCGCGATGGCCTTCTACGCCGGCGGCCACTTTGCCGACGCTGCCGATCAGATTAGAGCGCTCGGCGACCGAGCTACTTCCTTTCCTTGGTACTACGAGGCCGACACCGTTGACGGTCTCAACCGGGTGTACCGCACAATATTCGACGCGGCCAGCACGGCGGGCCGACGATGAGCAACGGCACCGGAGGCCTCTCGGAGCTCGCCCCCATAGCGGATCTGATTGGAAGCACGCGCATCGACGGGATTCCGGCCGTCTACGCACCTCGCGACGGTCTCATTGCAGCAGGGCTCATGTTTCGCGTTGGCATGGCCGACGAGCCTCTATCGCTTTCCGGAATCACCCATCTCGTCGAGCACCTGGCGCTTTTCGACTACAGCAACGGCGATGTCCATCACAACGGTGAGACCAGCGACGCCTTCACGCACTTCTATGTGGTGGGAACCGAAGCCGAGGTGGTCACGTACCTCAATCGGGTGTGCCGATCACTCCGCGAGCTCCCGCTTGATCGGTTGGAGACGGAGAAGCAGATCCTGCGAACGGAAGCCAGCCAGAAGCCGGCCAGTGCGATGCGTACGCAGCGCTACGAGAGATTCGGTGCCCGTGGTTTCGGGATCGCCGGGCTCGGCGAGCTCGGGCTGGATGGGCTCACGACCACTCACGTGCTGGACTGGTCGCGCACGCGCTTCACCCGCCACAACGCCATCGTCTGGATGACGACCGCCGAGCCACTCACAGGGCTCGATCTTCGCCTTCCCGATGGCTCCTGGATTCCGCTCGCACCCCCGCAGGACATCATCGAGACCAAGCCCGCCTACTTCGGAGGGCCAGAGGGCGGTGTTCTGCTCGACGCTCTCGTTCCGCGTTCGACCGCTGCGACAGTGTTCTCTCTCCTTGCGTCGAGAGTGCTGTACCGAGCGCTTCGTCAAGAGGGCGGCTATTCATACACGGCCACGTGCTCCTACGAGCCAGTGGATGCGCGAACGGCCCGAGTCTCACTGTTCGCCGACGCGCTTCCCCAGCAGCAAGCAGCCGTCGTCGGAGGATTGGTAGACGTGCTCGCATCCCTGCGAGCGGGAACAGTCGACCCGGAGGACCTTGCGTACGCCATCGGCACCTTCGACCACATGATCGACGTTCCCCACCTCGGCTCTACCCTGCTGGTGTCGACGGCGAGTCGACTGCTTCTCGGTGCGCCCATCGAGCATCCTGCGGCAATCGTCGCCGAGGCGAAGGCAGTGACCGTTGCCGACATTGCTGGCGTCGCAGCCATGGTCTGGCAGAATGCAGTCGCGCAGATACCTGAGGGCAATCTGGCCTGGGCGGGATTCGCCTTCGCACCCCGGTCATCACGGGATGTCGTTGTGGGCGACCTTTTTCCCTATACGGAGTACCCCGATTCGGCGATCATTATCGCGAGCGACGGCGTCTCCTTCACTGGCCAGGGAGCACAGTCGACGGTGTACTTCAGAGACTGCGTCTCCATGCTCGCTACCCCAGATGGAGCGCGCACCTTCGTCGGCAGTGATGCGTTCAGGGTGAAGATCGAGCCAACCCTTATCGATGGGATGACGCCGGAGATCACGACCTGGCTCGATGCACAGGTGACCCCTGAGGTGATCGTGCGATTGCGACCCCGGCTCGCCGCAGACATCCCTCAACCCGATCCAGCCGCTGTCGCTGCCGTTCGCGCTCGCTCTGCGGCCGCGCGCAAGGGTCTCGGTCGGTGGGCGTGGTTTGCCCTCCTCCCGGCTGCAGTGACCAGCTTCCTCATGCTGATGCTGGTCAGCGGACACACGGACGCGTTTGGCGAGCCCACTGCTCTTGGTCGCAGCCTCACAGTCCCGCAACTTCTGTCTGAGTGGACAGCGACGATCGCCGTGACGGTCTTCAGCTTCTACCTTGTGATCGGCATCAGCACACGAGCCAAGTGGAAGGCCGCGCGGCCCACCGCCTGAGGTGATCGCCACCTCACAGACGCCCTGCGCGCCGAGGTAGATTCTCGACATGGAGTTCGCGGTCGTCGTGGCAGTCGCGGCCATCCTCTGCGCATTCTTCATCGGCTGGCCGGCGCTCGTGCGCCACCGCCGACGCACCGACCCGAGCTACTCTCCACCCCGCGTCATCGGCGTGCTCGACGAGCTCTATCAGCCGAGCGCCCACAACGCTGAGCTGGAGAAGGACACTCGGCGCGAGATGTCTGCGCCAGCTCCGAGCCCCGACGAGCCGGATCTCGAGCGCGGCCGCGTCACCATCGACCTCGACACCCCGCAGAGCTAGCCTCAGTACATGCTGGCCGTCAGGGCGATACGCGCCTCCCCGGAGTCTCCCCTCGATGCACTGCGGGTCGGCGATGTACCAGACCATGAGATCGAGGATGCCGCACCCGCCGACTGGGTGCCCGTCACCCTGCGCGCGATGGCCCTCAACCAGCACGACCTCTGGAGCCTGCGCGGTGTCGGTCTCGCAGAGGCCCACCTGCCGATGGTGCTCGGCTGCGACGGAGCTGGCATCACCGACGACGGCCGAGAGGTCATCGTGCACGCCGTCATCATCAGCCCGGACTGGACGGGGCCGGAGACGCAGGACCCGAAGCGCTCCCTGCTCAGCGAGCGGCACAACGGCACCCTCGCAGAACGCGTGTGGGTACCTCCGCAGAACCTCGTGCCGAAGCCGCCCTCCCTGAGCTTCGAGGAGGCCGCCTGCCTACCGACGGCGTGGCTCACGGCGTACAGCATGCTCGGCAAGGCTGGGCTGAGCGATGGCGACACCGTGCTCGTGCAGGGAGCCGGCGGCGGGGTGAGCACCGCGCTCGTGAGCCTCGGCTCCGCGCTCGGCTACCGGGTCTGGGTCACCTCCCGCGACGCGGCCAAGGGCCAGCGAGCCGTCGGACTCGGCGCCGACCAGGCATTCGAGAGCGGCGCGCGACTGCCCCAGCGCGTGGATGCCGTCATGGAGAGCGTCGGCAAGGCCACCTGGGCGCACTCGCTGCGGGCCCTTCGACCGGGCGGCACGATAGTGACGTGCGGCGCGACGAGCGGCGACGACCCGAGCGCGGAGCTCAACCGGGTCTTCTTCCAGCAGCTGCGGATCCTCGGGTCGACGATGGGAAGCCGGCGCGAGCTGGAGGAGGTGGCGGCGCTGGTTGCCGGCCGCGGCATCCATCCGGTCATCGACTCTGTTCGCCCGCTCGCCGACGCCGGCGGCGCCATCGAGCGACTCCTCTCTGGCGAGGCGTTCGGCAAGCTCGTGCTCACCGCATGAGCGAGACGGTCTACCTTGGCGAGCAGGCAGCGCCCCTCGTGGTGATCGTGCACGACTGGTTCGGCCGGCTCCCGTGGCTGTCGTCGTTCGCGGGGGCGCTCGTTGCCGAGGGGCTGCAGGTGGCGATTCCCGATTTCTACGACGGGTTCACGACGACCGATGCCGAGGCAGCACGGGCGCACGTGAGGAGCATGGACATCGGCGGCTGCCTCGCTGTCATCGACGACATCATCGACGAGGCGCGCCTCTACGGCTCGGAGCGATTCGGCACCCTCGGCTTCTCGACCGGCGGCTGGCTCGCCCTCGTGCACGCGCAAGGTGGAGACGTGGATGCGGTTGTCGCCTACTACGCGAGCGTCGACGACCGGCACCACAGCGTCATCCCGTGCCCCGTGCTGCTGCAGTACGCGGAGCGCGACGAGTGGGAGTACGGCGGCGAGCCGCAGGCGTTCCTCGACCGGCTCGACGAGCACGGAACACCGGTCACCCGGTTCGGCTATGTCGGCACCTCGCACCACTTTGCCAACCCCGCCGTCGCCGAAGCCGATCCGCATGCCGCCGCACTCGCGCAGGCTCGGGCCGCCGCGTTCCTCGCCGCCCAGCTCGACTGACCTACGGGTAGCGTTGGAGCGTGCCAACCTTCACCGCAGACGTCGTGACCGCCGTGCTCTCGCACATGAACGGCGACCACCTCGACGACAACCTGCTCATCGCGCGCGCGTTCGGATCGCCGGATGCCGAGTCGGCAACCATGACATCCCTCGACGAGAACGGCGGCACCTTCCGCTACACGGTCGGCGCCGAGGAGCACGAGGTCACGGTTGCGTGGACTGCTCCCATCAGCGAGCGCGCGGAGATCCGTCGGGAGGTGGTCGTGCTCTATGACCGTGCGTGCGGGATCCTCGGCCTCGAACCCCGTGCCCATGACTGACGCCGCCCCGGTCACGGCGTCGGCCAACCGCATCACGGCACTCTCGGTCGGCGCGGCCTTCCTCGCCCTCGGTGCCGTCGGGCTGGCTATCGGCGCGGGGCTGCCGTCGACGAGCCCCGTCGGCGTGCTCCTGCTGGGGGTCGTGAGCGTCAACCCCCTGCTGTCTGTCGTGCACCTCGCGGTTGGCGCTGCCCTCGTGGCCGCGGCGATCCGCGGACGCACACCGGCGCGGCTCATCACGCGCATCGTTGGAACCGTGCTGCTCTGCCTCGGCCTCGCCGGGCTCTTCCTCTCGTCGACAGAGCAGAACGTGCTCGCGGTGAACGCGGCGGCCAACCTCGTGCACTTCCTCGCGGCGGCCGTGCTGCTCGCCGTCGGTCTCGGCACCGACCGCGAACCGCGCCGCTAGTGTCGCCGATCACGCGCAGCTGGATCGCCTTCGCCTCGGTCGGGGCGGGTCTCATCTACCTCGCCCTGGTGATCTCCGCGACCCCCGCCGTCGGCGCCGTGCTCGCCGCGATAGGCGTGGCCGGCTTCGGCTGGGGGGTGCTCGTCATGTTCGACGAGCGCTTCCTCGCTCCTCGCATCGCCGTGGTGGCGGTGCTCGCTCCTATCGTCATCTGGCTTCTCATCGTGCTGCTGTCATCGGCCGGGGTCGCCGAACTCGCGGCGGGGTTTCGCCCACTCCCCCTCGGCGTTGCCACGGCCCTCGAGCTGTTCGTCGCGGTCGCTCTCGCACTGCACCTCCGGCGCGGACCGCGCACCGCACCGGTGTCGACCCGGCGCTATGTGATCGGGCTGCTCGCGGGCATCCTCGTTGTCGGCGCGGTCGTTGCCCCCGCCCTCGCGGCGACCGACGGACTTGCCCCGTCTGCACGGTTCGAAGACGGTGTGCACCACTGACCGCGTTCAGTATGCTTAGGGCACCCTAACCTCTGGAGCTGCCGTGTCTGTCATCCCCTTCTCGCAGGCGCTTCGCGAACGCACGCGCTCCGGCCACTCGGCCAGCGAGGGCGCGAGCTTCATGGACGACCTCATGACCGGCGCCGGTTCTCGCGACGACTACATCGCCCTCGTTGCCCAGCACTACTTCATCTACGAGGCCCTCGAGGCGGCGGCGGCGAGACTCGCCGACAACGCGGAGGCAGCGGCATTCATCACGCCACAGCTCACGCGCCTGCCGGCGCTCGAGTCCGACCTGTCGTTCCTCATCGGCGACGACTGGCGATCGGCGATCGCGCCGCTGCCGACGACGGCGCGCTACGTCGCCCGCATCACCGAGGTCGCCGACCAGGGCTGGGCCGGCGGGTTCATCGCGCACCACTACACGCGCTACCTCGGCGACCTCTCTGGCGGGCAGATCATCCGCACGCTCATGCAGCGCCGGTTCGGCTTCGAGACCAACGGCGTCGGCTTCTACCTCTTCGACGAGATAGCCAAGCCGAAAGAATTCAAGGAGACCTACCGCGACCAGCTCGACGCTGTCGACTGGAGTGAGCCGGAGCGCGAGCGCGTCATCGACGAGGTGCTTCTCGCCTACACCTTCAACACTGACCTGTTCAGCGACCTCGCCCGCGCAAAGGCCGCCGCCTGACCCCGCCCTGCATTTCGTAAAACAGGAATCTGGGTGGCCAGTGTTGCTGCTGGGTCAAACGGGCTCCCGCTGATGACAATCTGCCACTCCGGCCCCACACCTTCCTGTTTTGCGAAAGGGTGGAGGGATGGATGACGCCACCCTCCTCTCGCAGTTCGAGGACTGCACACTCCCAGAGCTGAGCCACCGTGACCACGTGCGGCTGGTGTTCCTCTATGCGCAGCAGGATTCTGCGTACGAGCGCGTGCGCGAAGGGCTCAAGGCGTACACGGCCTCACGCGGGTCGTCGCAGTGGTTCCACGAGACGCGCACCTGGGCGTGGGCGGCGCTGATCGCCGAGGCCCTCTCGGAGGACGCGGCAGCGGGCTTCGGCGGCGACTTCGATGCGTTCTGGATGCGGCATCCAGAATTCGACCGCCGCGACCTTCTCGACGACTACTACTCCGACATCCTGAAATCGGATGCCGCGCGCACGACCGTGCTGCAGCCCGACCTGCGCCCGCTCTAGCTCGTTGCTCAGGCCTCGATCGCCGGGATCGCCGTCGCGCGCGACATGAAGCGGGCCACATGCTCGTCGACGATCACGTCGGAGGGGCGCAGCGGGCGCGAGAGGTAGAGGCCGTCGAGGGAGGAGATGCGGCTGAGGGCGACGTAGGTCTGGCCGGGGGCAAAGGAGCGCTGGCCGAGGTCGACAACCGCGCGGCTGTAGGTCTTGCCCTGCGACTTGTGGATGGTGACGCCCCACGCCAGCCGAAGGGGGAACTGCGTGAACTCCGCGATGATCTCCTTCTTGAGCTCCTTGGTCGCCGGAGAGTAGGAGTAGCGGAACTTCTCCCACGTCGAGGGTTGCACCTCGAACTCCTCTCGATCGATCTCGACGTAGACCGTGTCTTTGATGCGGGAGACGACGCCGACTGATCCGTTGACCCACCGCTGGTCTGGGTCGTTGCGCAGGAACATGACCTGGGCGCCCACCTTGAGCTCCAGCTCCTCGTCGGCGGGAAAGGCCCGCCCGGCGAAGTCTCCCACCACCTCCGCCTTCGCGGTCAGCGCACGACCGGGGATGCGCGCGAGCTCCGTCGCGTTGATGCGGTTGACCGTCGCGTTCGTCGTCGCGAGGGTAATGATGCCCTCGTCTGGCGGGGTTCTGGCACCCGTCGTGTTGAGGCGCTCCGCGATCTCCGCCGTCACCTGCCCGTGCCGCACGGCGTTGAGCATGTAGCGGAACTCCGCCTCGTGCTGGCGGTGCACGGTCGCGAGCTCGAAGATGCGCAGGTCTGCCTCGTTCCACACCTTCGCGTCGAAGAACCACATCGACTCGTAGTGGTCGGCGAAGTAGGCGCGCTCGTCGCCGTCGCCGGGCACCGGGGCAAGCTGGTACGGATCACCGAACAGCACGAGCTGCACTCCCCCGAAGGCCTCGTGCCGCCGCGAGCGCGCGATGCGCAGTGAGCGGTCGATCGCATCGAGCAGGTCGGCGTTGACCATCGAGACCTCGTCGATCACGAGCGTGTCGATCGTGTTGAGCAGCTTGCGCAGCTCTGCACTGTGCTCGATCTCGTGGTCGGCGATGACCCCGATCGGCAGCCGGAACAGCGAGTGGATCGTCTGCCCGCCGACGTTGAGTGCCGCAACCCCCGTTGGCGCGCAGATGACGACCTGCTTCGACGTGTTCCACGACAGCTGGTTGAGCAGCGTCGACTTGCCCGTGCCGGCGCGACCGGTCACGAAGATGTGCTCGCGCGTCGTCTCGATCGCCGCGAACACCGCTGCCTGCTCTGGCGAGAGTTCCACTGCACCAAATCTACCGGCCAGCGGATGCCGCGGCCCGGCCCGTGCACAGCGTGCCTAGGATGAACGCATGCACCGCTCCCCCGTTCCGTGGCTCGTGGTGTTCGCCCTTCTGGTCGTCGGCTTCGGCGCAACCGTGCTCGCCCTCAACAGCGATGTGTACAGCGCGCACGGGTTCGTGAGGTCGTACCTGCAGGCCCTCGAGCGCAAGGACGCCGACGAGGCACTCGCGTTCGCCGGTGTCGTCGTGCCGGAGTCGGAGGCGGCCACGCTGCTGGTCGACGGGGCGCTGGGGGGTGTTGGAGACATCCGGTTGCTGAGCGATGTCGCCGATGGCGACGAGCGCGTGGTGCGGTTCGCGTACACGATCGACGGCGCAGAGGAGATCACCGAGTTTCGCGTGCGGCCGACGGGAACGACCTTCGGTCTGTTCTCCACCTGGGCCTTCTCCGTATCACCGCTCGCCCGCCTCGACGTGTCGGTCGTTGGCGACTCCCGCTTCACCGCCAATGGCGTGGATGCCGCCGCTGGCACACCGCTGCTGGTGCTGGCTCCCGGCGCCTACGTGGTCGATCGCGACACGGAGCTGCTCGACACGGCTGGGGTGACCGTTGCCGTCACGGCCATCGGTGACACGGAGTCGGTCGATATCTTCGCAACGCCGACCAGTGCGTTCACCGCAGAGGCGACGGATGCCGTGGCCGCCTTCCTCGACACCTGCGCAACCCAGCAGGTGCTCAAGCCCACCGGCTGCCCCTTCGGCTTCTCCGAGGCGAACCGCATCGAGGGCGTTCCGCGCTGGAGCGTCGAGTCCTACCCACAGGTGACCCTTGCTGCCGCCGACGAGAGCGCGACCTGGCGCGCCACCGGCACCGGTGGCGCCGTCGGCCTCGAGGTCACCGTCAAGTCGGTGTTCGACGGCAGCGTGCGCCGCGTCGACGAGAGCCAGCCCATCGCTGGCAGCTACCTGCTCGCGATCGGCGACGACGACGCCGTCATCGTGCTGGAGGCGACGACGACTCCCTAGGCCGTTGCTTCGAGGCGCGTGCGGCGAGCATGGCGTTGTACTCCTCGAGCTCTGCGTCGCCGTCGCGGTCGGCCTTGCGGTCGTAGCGCTTCGCGGTGCGCGCGTCGCTGCGCGACCACATGAGCGCGACGACGATGGCGAGGGTCACGGTCGGGATCTCCCCGACGCTCCACGCGATGCCGCCTCCGGTCTGCTGGTCGACCAGGGCATCGGTGCCCCATCCCATGGCGCCGTACCAGTCGGCCAGCAGCAGGCCGGTGCCCGACATGAGCGCGAGGCCGAAGAAGGCGTGGAAGGCCATGGTCGCGAGCAGCACCATGAGCCGGATGGGGTACGGAGCGCGGTTGGGGGCGGGGTCGACGCCGATGAGGGAGGAGACGAACAGGTAGCCGGCCCCGAGGAAGTGGATGATCATCCACTCGTGACCGACGTGGTCGACCGTCGCCCAGCGGAACACCCCGGTGTAGTAGAACACCCAGAGCGACCCGGCGAAGATGACGGCCGAGACCACGGGGTTGGTCAGGATGCCGAAGTAGCGCGAGTGCACCACGAGCAGCAGCCATTCCCGCACGCCGCGACTGCCGTCGTCCCGTTTACGGATAGCCCGCAACGCGAGCGTGATGGGAGCCGCCGGAACGAGCAGCACCGGCACCATCATGCCGAGCGTCATGTGCCCGAACATGTGCTGGCTGAAGAGGAACTTCTGGTAGACGTTGACGCCGCCGTTGGTGACCCAGAACAGCAGCGCGAGCCCGAGCAGCCACAGCACGGTGCGGTACCACGGCCACGAGTCGCCGCGGCGGCGAAGGCGCCACACGCCGGCGAGGTAGAAGGCCGCGGCGAAGGCGCAGAACAGCGCCCAGACGAGATCGAAGCTCCACGACGTGAGCAGTCGCTCGATGGTCACGGGCGGCGGGAGGGGTGAGCCCTGCGTGACGATCTCGGCGGCCGTCGCATCGCCCGTCGACTGCTCCTGCCCGATCGGGGTCGCGGTGCGCGCGAGGGCTGCGGCCGTGCCGGAGGCAACCCCCATGAACGCGAGCTCTGCCACCACGAGGTACCAGAACCAGCGGCGGCGCTGCCCGTCGGTGGCGAGCCGCGCGATGAAG
The DNA here is from genome assembly GCF_057073975.1 of Conyzicola sp. Taxonomy (NCBI): domain Bacteria; kingdom Bacillati; phylum Actinomycetota; class Actinomycetes; order Micrococcales; family Microbacteriaceae; genus Conyzicola; species Conyzicola sp. Next base: position 23,637 of record NZ_JBXMIS010000015.1, read on the forward strand.
AACCGCCGGTACCCGATTCCGAAGAGCCCGAGGGCGACGAGCGCCCCGATCTTGATGAGCACGAGGATGCCGTAGGGCGTCAGCAGGTTCTCGATTGTGCCGACGCGCAGCTCAGCGCTCACATAGCCCGACGCCACGATCGCGACGAACGCCGCGAGGGCGAGCGAGGAGTACCGTCCGACCAGGTCGGCGAGCCGTTTCGACTCGACGGTGCGCGACACGAGTGCCACCGTCAGCAGGCCGCCGAGCCACACCGCGGCGGCGACGATGTGCACCCAGATGGCGCTGATCGCCTCGTCGTGGCTCGCCTCATCGCCCGAGTGGCCCTGCAGCGCCATCGGTATCAGCGAGAGCACGGCGCCGATCGCCATCGCGAGAACGACCGACTGGTTGCGCACCGCGAAGGCGAGGATGGTGAGCACGGCACCCGCAAGGGTCGTGGCCAGCCAGGCCTGGCCGACCTCGTACCCGGTGAGGTAGCTGCCGAGGAGGTTGCCGAACTCGTCATCGAGCGAGACCGGCTGCTGGTAGATGGCGAGGAAGCTGAAGAAGCCGGTCGCCGCGGCCGCAACGGTCAGCAGCGCGGATGCGGCCGCAGCAATATCGAGGGCCAGTGCGTAGGCGCGTGCCTCGGCATCCAGTGCGAACGCGGCAATTGCGAGTGCGCCGATCGCGCCGGCCGCGCCGAGGTTGACGGCGAGCTTGGCGAACGGAAGGCCGTAGCGTACGACCTCGCCGGAGTCGGCGATGAGCTGTGGCGCCGCGCCACCGCCGATGGCAAGGGCCGCGATGCACGCGAGCAGCGCGGCGAGCAGCAGCGCCGCGGGGGCTGCGATTAGCACGGGTCGTGGCACCAGCCAAGCCTAAGCGCGAGTGCTCGAGCTTAAAGCAACGAGGGCACCGACTCTCGTCGATGCCCTCGTTACAGGTGAAACAAGAACTACTTGGCAGCAGCCTTCAGCTTCGAGCCAGCGCTGATCTTGACGCCCTTGCTCGCTGCGATCTGGATGGTCTCGCCCGTCTGCGGGTTGCGACCGGTGCGCGCTGCGCGGTCGGTGCGCTCGACCGAGAGCCAGCCCGGGATCGAGACCTTGGTGCCCTCGCTGAGCGAGGTGGAGAGAACCGCGAACACACCATCGACAACGCTGGTGACCGCGGCCGTGGTCTGCCCCGACTCAGCGGCAACAGCGGCGATGAACTCTGAACGGTTTAGTGACTTGTCAGCCATGTGTTGTCCTCCTCGGACTTAGTGCTTTGAAGGAACCAGTAGCGGGGGCCACAGGAACCGCCTGTGAATCTACCAGCTTGACTTGGTAATTCCGGGCAATTCTCCACGGTGAGCCATGTCACGGAAGCGAACACGCGAAACGCCGAACTGGCTGAGGAAACCACGGGGGCGTCCGTCGATGGCGTCACGACCGCGCACGCGAACGGGCGAGGCGTTGCGGGGGAGCTTCTGCAGGGCCACGCGAGCGGCCTCACGCGACTCGTCGGTGCCGGCCGGGTCGACCAGTGCCTTCTTGATCTCGAGGCGCTGTGCGGCGTAGCGTGCCACGATCACCTTGCGCTGCTCGTTCTTTGCGATCTTGCTCTTCTTAGCCATGTTTAGCGCTCCTCGCGGAATTCGACGTGCTTGCGCACAACGGGGTCGTACTTCTTCAGAACCAGGCGGTCTGGGTTGTTACGACGGTTCTTCTTGGTCACGTAGGTGTAACCGGTGCCCGCAGTCGAGCGGAGCTTGATGATCGGACGAATGTCCTGCTGCTTTGCCATTAGATCTTCTCCCCACGTGCAAGGAGGTCCTTGACGACGGATTCGATACCGCGAACGTCGATGACCTTGATGCCCTTGGCGGACAGCTGCAGCGTGACGTTACGGCGAAGCGACGGCACGTAGTACGTCTTCTTCTGGATGTTCGGATCGAAACGACGCTTGGTGCGTCGGTGCGAGTGCGAGATGTTGTGTCCGAAGCCGGGAACGGCTCCGGTCACCTGGCATGTTGCTGCCATGGGTGTACTCCTAGTCTGGTTACCGTAGGGCGACTGCCCTACCCAAGGTCACTTGTCGGCACGCGACCATCCCGCCGTGAACGACAGGACTGCGTACGATGTGCGCCCGATTACTCAGGCACCAAGGGGATAGCCTACTTTCCCGCTGGCCCGAGGGCAAGCTGGGTACTCGCCCAGCTCGCCCCCTCAGGCCAGTCGACGTCGGCGCGCGAAGTAGACGAGCAGGATGCCGCCCGCGACCACTCCGCTGCCCAGCAGCAGCCAGACGATCGAGTCGGTTCCCGCCTGGGCGAGGCCGCTGATGTCGCCGATCGGGTCGTAGACGATGTTGGTGACGGTGATGCGGTGCAGGCCGCCATCCAGGATCGTCACCGTCGCCGGCGTGATCACCGGAGCGAGCCAGACGTACTGGGGGAATCCGGCGAGCGGGGGAGCAGCGAGCGTCGCCGCGTCCTCGGCGAGCGTGCACACCGTGCCGGCCGGCAGGTCGGTGGCCAGTGTCAGCGCCGGAGCGCCCGCCGTCGTCGACCAGGTGCCCGACTCGATGGTGGCGTTGTTGAAGGTGCATCCCCAGGTGCCGGTGTAGACACGTGCGAGGTCGACGACGTCATACGGGTCGTCGAGCACCTTCACCATCTCGAAGTCGCCGAGACCGCGCTCGACCACATTCGTCACTGTGAGCGCGACGGTTGCACTGGTCGCGATGGTGACACCCGTGCTCGAGTACGTCGGCGTGCCCCAGGTGTAGGACGAGTCGGTCGCCGAGGGGCCAGCAGTGAGGGTCGCCGCATCCTCGGCGATCGCGCAGACGGCGCCGGTCGGGATGTCGTCGATGGTCACCGAATCGCCGGCCGTGAGCGCCCACGTGCCACTCGCCACCACCGCAGGAGTCGAGTCGGAGCACGAGTACGTTCCCTCGAAACTGCGGGTCGCGCTGACGACGTTGTCGGCATCCGTCAGCGCCTTCGTGATCGACAGGCTGCCGACGTCGTGCAGCACAACGTTGGTGACGGTGATCGACACGTCGTCGTCGGCGATGACGGTGACGTCCTCGTCGGAGTAGGTGGGGGAGCCCCACGAGTAGCTCGGGTCGGCCGACGGACTCGCCGTCAGGGTCGACGCGTCTTCGACGGCCGTGCAGACGGTGCCTGCCGGCAGTGCGGTGACCGTGACGGTCTCGCCGGCCTCGAGGCTCCAGGTTCCGCTGTCGACGGGGTCGCCGAACGAGTCGAGGCACTCGTATGTTCCGGTGTAGACCCGCGTGTCATCCGCGACAGAGTCGGGGTCGCTGATCGTCTTGCCGATGGTGAACGTGCCATCGGTGGCGGCGCAATCAGTGCGGAGCGGATAGTTGTGGATCTCGAGGCCCGAGGTGCCGGTGCCGCCGAACGTCACGTCGCCGTTGACGTAGAGGCGGCCGTTGATCGTGGTGCGCAGGTCGAGCGTGCTCGCCGCGGTCGGAATGAGCACGGAGCCGGGCAGCTGCCCGTTGAGGCCGAGCGACACGGTCGTGGCCGTCGGGAAGTTCCAGGCGATCGACTGGGTCCAGCCGGAGAAGACGCGGTCGGGCTCCGCCGCAGAGAAGTCGAGTGCTGCTCCGTTCATCGAGAAGCCCCACGAGCTCAGCTCTGCGGTGGCGCCGGTGACGTTAACCACGATGACCGCCCCGGCGGGGATGTTGGTGAACTCGATGCCCTTCTGCGACGCGTCGGTGCCGAGGGCGGAGCCGGCGACGGAGAACACCTGTCGGGTCGAGACGCCGTCGCCGATGAAGGTGACCTGGGTCGGGTCGGTGAGGAGATCGACGGTGGTCGTTCCCGTCGGCAGGGCAGCGAAGGTGGCAGATAGCCCCTGGTAGTAGGTGGGCACGGATGCGTACGGGGCGAGCGGGGCAACAACCCCGTCTGTGGCGGTGCCGCCGTTCAGCTCGTACTTGACCGAAGGCAGCGACGGCGTGATCGTGCCGCCCGCGACGATGTCGCCGCCACGGTGGTTGCCGACGTCGAGGGTCGACGTGGAGAGCACAGAGATGTCGCCACCGGTCGTGAGCATGTCGGTGAACGCGCCGGCGTTCACCTGCGAGCCGACGCCGACCGTGCCGAGGTTGAAGTAGGCGCCGGAGTCGAAGGTGGCATTGCCGCCGACGACGATGGTGCCCTCGGCCTCCGCGGCGCCGCCGATGACATCCCAGTCGCCCGCGATGTAGACGCCGACCTCGGGGTCGACACCGTAGAAGCCCCACGGCACGCCGTAGATCTGGGGGTGCACGTTGGGATAGTCGGCGATCGGGGTGGTGCACGACGGGTTGTCGGCACTCGCCGTCGCAGCCGGTGCCAGCGAGGTGGCTGGCAGCGCGACGAGGGTGACGGCAAGGGTGGCCAAGGCCGCAGAAAGGGCAAGCGCGCGCGAACGCAGGGAAATAGTCATTGGGGGTCGTCTCGGGTAGACAGTGGTGCTCGGGTACACAGGGGGAAGTGCAGGAAGCGGCGCTTAACGCGACGCTGGGTAATTTCGGGTTACCGTCGTGACTTTAGTTCGGCTACCGTCGGCGCGTCAACCGGGGTTTGAACAGTCTGCGCACAGTCCGAAGACATCGACAACGTGGTTCGGCTGCGAGAATCCGTGCTCCGCGGCGATCTGCTGCGCCCACTGCTCGACGGCATCGGCCTCGATCTCGACCGTCAGCCCGCAGTTGCGGCAGATGAGGTGGTGGTGGTGGCTGCCCGGTGTGCACGCACGATAGAGGGCCTCACCCTCCTGCTGCAGTGAGTCGGCCTCGCCCTCAGTCGCGAGATCGGCAAGCGCGCGGTAGACCGTGGCGAGGCCAATTGGCGAGCCAGAGGCGTGAAGCGTCGAGTGCAGTGCCTGTGCGCTGACGAAGGCCTCGGATGTTCCGAGCGCCTCTCGCACAGCCTCGCGCTGCCAGGTGTTGCGCTTCATGCCTGAATTCTACGCGCGGCCGATCGACGCCAGCCGATCACCCGGCAGACCAGGTAGATCGCGAACGAGATGGTCGTGATGTACGGGCTGATCGGCAGGGAGCCGCCGATGGCGAGCAGGATGCCGCCGACAGCGGCCACGAACCCGAAGGCCATGCTGAGCACCGGCACCATCACCGGCGACGACGAGACCCGGAGCGCTGCCGCGGCGGGCGTCACGAGCAACGCGAGCACGAGCAGCGCGCCGATGATCTGCACAGAGACCGCGACGGCGAGCCCGAGCAGCACCATGAACGCGAGTGACAGGGCACGCGACGGAACACCGCGGGCCGCGGCGGCCTCCGGGTCGAGGCTGTCGAAGCTCAGGGGGCGCCACACCACGAGCAGCGAGACGAGCACGACGACAGAGATGACGATGAGAAGGCCGAGCTGCGCGAAGTCGACGGAGATGATCTGGCCGGTGAGGAGTCCGAACTTGTTGCCACTGCGTCCGGGATAGAGGGCGAGGAACAGGATGCCGAGGCCGAGGCCGAAGGGCATCAGCACCCCGATGATCGAGTTGCGATCGCGAGCGCGGGCCCCGAGCAGCCCGATGAGCACGGCGGCGATGATGGAGCCCACGAGCGAGCCGGCCACGACATTCACCCCGAGAAGCAGCGCACCGGCGGCGCCGGCGAACGACAGCTCGCTGATGCCGTGCACCGCGAACGCCATGTCGCGCTGCATGACGAAGACGCCGATGAGCCCGCCGAGAACGCCGAGAATCGCCGCAGCGATGATCGAGTTCTGCACGAGCGCCAGCAGCTCGCCGTAGTTCTCGAAGTTGAACAGCCGATCGAGGATGTCGTTCACGCGGTCACCTCGCCGTGGTGGTCGTGGTGTTCATGACCGTCGGGCACACCGGGCACACCGACGACGATGACGCGGCCGTGGTGCCGGATGACGTCGATGGGAGTGCCGTACAGCTCGCTCAGCACGTCGGAGCGCAGCACCTGCTCTGGAGTTCCGATGCGGAAGCCGCCCTCGGCGAGGTACAGGATGCGGTCGACGAGGTCGAGCACGGGGTTGACGTCGTGGGTGACGAAGACGACCGCGGTGTTGTGCGTGCGCCGACGGCGGTCGATGAGCTCGGAGACCGCGCGCTGGTGCGCGAGGTCGAGACTGAGCAGCGGCTCGTCGCACAAAAGCAGCACCGGATCGCCGGCAAGCGCCTGCCCAATCCGCAGCCGCTGCTGCTCCCCTCCAGAGAGCAGGCCGACAGGACGCGACGCGAACCCGGTCGCACCCACGTCGCTGAGCAGCTCGTCGACGCGGTGTCGATCGGCTGGCCGTGAGACCGGAAGACCGAAGCGGTGCCCGCTGACGCCGAAGGAGACGAGGTCGCGGCCGCGCATCGGTGTGCCAGGGGGCAGCAACTTCTGCTGCGGGATGTACCCGACCCGCCGATCGCCTCGCCGCACCGGCGCTCCCACGAGCCGCATCGATCCGGCACTCAGGGGCTGCTGCCCGAGGATCGCCTTGAGCAGGCTGGTCTTGCCTGAGCCGTTGGGGCCGAGCACCGCGATGAACTCACCGGGCTGGATGTCGAGGTCGAGCCCCGTCCACAGCGTGCGGTCGCCGAAGGCGAGCGCCCCGCCCGCGATCTCGAGCACCGCGGTCATTGCAGTGCTGCGGTGAGGGCGGAGACGTTCGCGGTCATCCAAGAAATGTAGTCCTCGCCGTCGGGCAGCGTCTCGCTGAACTCGACGACGGGCACCCCAGCATCCTCGGCGGCCTGACGCACCTGCTCGGTCTCCGGGCTCGCGGTCTGGCTGTTGTAGGCGAGAAGGTCGGCGTCGCGCACGGCGTCGAGGGTGGCGGCCAGCACCGTCGGTGCGACATCCGTGCCCTCCTCGATGGCCTCGGAGAACTCGTCGGGGGTCGTCACGGTCATGTTGGCCCCCGTGAGGAGATAGACCGGAACGGGCTCCGTGATCGCAGCCTTCTTCCCGGTGCCGATTCCGTTGATCGACGTCACGAGCGCCTCGACCTGGTCACCGAACACCTCCGCATTTGCCTCGTACTCCGGGGCGTTGGATGGGTCGATCGTCGAGAGCTCCACTGCGATCTCATTCGCGATCTCATCCATCCCGAGGAGGTCGTACCAGAGGTGCTCGTTGCCAGTGGCGAACTCAAGGCGGTCGGACACACGGAGCAGCACGGCGTCGGACCCCGCGGCGCTGTACAGGTCGAAGACGAACGGGTCGTAGCCGCCGCCGTTCTCGATGACGATGTCGGCCTTCGAGATTGCGAGCTGGTCTTGCGCGGACGCCTCGAAGCTGTGCGGGTCTTGCGCCGCCGAGTCGATGAGGCTCGTGACCGACACGAGGTCGCCGCCGACGGCCCCGGCGATGCTGCCGTAGACGTTGGTCGAGGCAACGATGTGCACGCGGCCGTCGTCGGGGGTCGGCGCTGCAGCACAGCCAGAGAGGGCGAGGAGTGCGATAAGGGTGATGGCGATTCGTGCCATGGGTGAAGCCTGTCTAGCTCGGTGGATGAATACCCCGACGCTAGCCGTTATTGATAATGATTGTCAAAACCGATAGCGCTAGTCGAGCAGTAGTGCTGGCTCCTCGAGCACGCTCGCCACATCGGCCACGAAACGGCTGACCACGTCACCGTCGACGACGCGGTGGTCGAAGCTGCCGCCAAGCGTCGTCACGAAGCGCGGCATGATCTGGCCGTCGACGACCCATGGCTTCTGCTTGATGGTGCCGAGCACGAGAATGCCGACCTCGCCAGGGTTGAGGATCGGGGTGCCCGTGTCCATGCCGAACGAGCCGAGGTTCGTGATCGTGATCGTGCCGCCCGACATCTCGGCCGGCGAGGTCTTGCCGTCGCGCGCCGTGATGGTCAGCTGCTCGAGCGCGACCGCGAGTTCCTTCAGCGACAGGGTGTGGGCATCCTTGATGTTCGGCACGACGAGGCCGCGGGGCGTCGCGGCGGCGATTCCGAGGTTCACGTAGTGGTGGACGCTGATCTCGGTGTCGGTCCACGTGCTGTTGACCATCGGGTTGCGCCGCACGGCCCAGATGAGCGCCTTGGCGGCGATGAGCAGTGGCGAGACGCGGATGCCGGCGAAGTCTGGCGAGTTCTTGAGCCGCTTGACGAACTCCATGGTGCGGGTCGCGTCGACGTCCACGAACACGCTCACGTGGGGAGCGGTGAACTTGCTAGAGACCATCGCAGAGGCGATCGCCTTGCGCACGCCCTTGACGGGGATGATCTCCTCGCGCTCCGAGCCCCACTCCGGCGTCTGGATGTTCTTGAAGACGCTCGCCTGGCTCGCCTGACGGATCACGTCGTCCCGGGTGACCTCGCCGACGAGGCCCGTCGGGGTGACTGCCGAGAGATCGACGCCGAGGTCTTTCGCGAGCTTGCGAATGGGCGGCTTCGCCATGACCGTGGATGCCGCTACCGCAGCAACAGCGGAAGGCCGGGCCACTGCCGGAGCCGCTGCAACCGCGGCGGGTGCCGTCGCCGTCGGTGCTGAGCCGCGGCGGCGCCGGGATCCCCCGTGCCCACCAGCGCCGTAGCCGACGAGGTTCGGCAGCTCCTTCTCCGCGGTGATGGTCGAGGCGGTGTCGCCGACCGTGTCGATGATGATGGGCTTGGATGCAACCGGCGTCGCCGGCTCCGAGCCCTCGGAGGCGATGGTGATGATCGGGGTGCCGACCTCGACGGTCTGGCCCTCCTCGACGAGCAGGGCTGCGACGGTTCCGACGAAGGGCGACGGCAGCTCGACGAGCGACTTCGCCGTCTCGATCTCGACGACGACCTGGTTCATCGTGACCGTGTCGCCGGCCTTGACCTTCCACGACACGATCTCGGCCTCGGTCAGGCCCTCGCCGACGTCGGGAAGGAGGAAGTCAGAATTCGCCATTAGTGGATCCTTCTCAGTACGCAAGGGAACGGTCGACGGCCTCGAGCACGCGGTCGACGTCAGGAAGGTAGTTCGCCTCGAGCTTCGCGGGAGGGAATGGCACGTCGAAGCCGGCGACCCGCAGCACGGGCGCCTCGAGCGAGTAGAACGCGTGCTCTGTGACGGTGGCCGCGACCTCGGACATAACGGAGACGTGACCGGGAGCCTCCGACGCGACGACGAGTCGGCCCGTCTTCTGCACCGAGGCGATGACCGGCGCGTAGTCGATGGGGGAGAGCGAGCGCAGGTCGATGACCTCGAGGCTCGTGCCCTCCTCCGCCGCAACGTCGGCTGCCTGCAGCAGCACAGAGACCATGGGACCGTAGCCGACGACCGTCACGCCGGTTCCCTCGCGCACGACCGTCGTCGAGTGCAGCGGTGTGCCGCTTGCGGCGAGGTCGACGTCGCCCTTCGGCCAGTAGCGGCTCTTGGGCTCGAGGAAGACGACGGGGTCGTTGCTCGCGATCGCCTCCTGGATCATCCAATAGGCGTCGTGCGGGTTCGAGGGGCTCACCACGCGGAGGCCGGCGGTGTGCGCGAAGTAGGTCTCCGGGCTCTCCTGGTGGTGCTCGACGGCGCCGATGTGGCCGCCGAAGGGGATGCGGATCACGAGCGGGAAGGTCGTCTTGCCGTCGTGCCGCGACGTGAGCTTCGCGAGCTGGCTCGTGATCTGGTCGAATGCCGGGTACACGAAGCCGTCGAACTGGATCTCGCAGACCGGGCGGAACCCGCCCATCGCGAGGCCGATCGCCGTGCCTATGATGCCGGACTCCGCGAGCGGGGTGTCGAGCACCCGGTTGGCGCCGAACTCTGCCTGCAGGTGCTCTGTGATGCGGAAGACGCCGCCGAGGGCACCGATGTCCTCGCCCATGAGGATGACCTTCTCGTTCTCGGTCATCGCCTTCTTGAGCCCGAGGTTGAGGGCCTTCGCCATGCTCAGCGACTCGACGGTCATGCAGCACCGCCTTCGAACGTCGACTCGTAGTTCTCGAGCCAGGCGGCCTGGGTCGTCATGAGCGGGTGCTCCTCCGCGTAGACATGGGCGAACATCGAGGATGCCGGCGGGGGAGTGAGCGCGATCGTGCGGGCGCGGATATCGGCGGCCAGGTCGTCGCCCTCCTGCTTGATGCCGGCGAAGAAGGCCTCGCTCGCGCCGCGGGCACGGATGAACTTCTCGAACCGCGCGACGGGGTCGTGCTGCGTCCAGAAGGTGAGCTCGCTGTCGTCGCGGTACTTGGTCGGGTCGTCGCTCGTGGTGTGGGCGCCCATGCGGTAGGTCAGCGCCTCGATGAAGCGAGGCCCGCCGCCGGCGCGTGCGGCATCCAGGTTGCTCTTGGTCACGGCGTAGCTCGCGAGCACGTCGTTGCCGTCGATCTGCACGCTCGGAATGCCGAAGCCCTCGCCGCGGTGGTACAGCGGCGTACGCGACTGGCGGGAGACGGGAACCGAGATGGCCCAGTGGTTGTTCTCGAGGAAGAAGATGGTCGGAGCCTGGTAGCTCGCGGCGAAGACGAGGGCCTCGCTCACGTCGCCCTGGCTGGAGGCGCCATCGCCGAAGTAGGTGAGCACGGCACCGTCGGTCTCCGGGTTGCCCGTCGCCGTCGATCCGTCGAGGGTCATGCTCATCGCGACGCCGGTCGCGTGCAGGGTCTGCGAGCCGAGCACGACAGAGTAGAGGTGGAAGTTGTTGACCTCTTTGGGGTCCCAACCGCCGTGGCTGAGGCCGCGCAGCATCTCGATGATCTTGATGAGGTCGACGCCACGCATGCGCGCGACGACGTGCTGGCGGTAGGTGGGGAAGATGTGGTCCTGCGGGCGGAGGGCGGATCCCGACCCAACCTGGGCGGCCTCCTGGCCGAGGCTCGGAATCCACAGCGCGAGGTGGCCCTGGCGCTGCAGGTTGGCTGCCTCGACATCGAACCGGCGGATGACGACCATGTGGCGGTGGAACTCCAGCAGCTGCTCGTCGGAGAGAGCGGTGATCAGCGGAAGATACTCCGCGTTCACGTCGTTCTCGACGAGAGTGCCTTCCGGCGAGAGCAACTGGATCGTCGCGTCGGTGTAAGACATTCGTCTAATCTAACGTGGTTGCGGAGGGGGTCGTTCGTAGCCTCTCGATAACCTCTTGCGAGGCCTTTAGGAGTTTCTCTACAGAAGCCTCCTCGCCGATCGTCACCCGGAGGCCCTCGCCCAGCGCACGGGACACGATGCCGTTGCCGGTGAGAACCTCTGCCGCCCACGCCGTGTGCTCACCGGTCGGCAGCCAGATGAAGTTGCCGTGCGGGCGGGGAACCTGCCAGCCCTGCGCGAGTAGCGCCTCGTACAGCTGGTCGCGCAGCACGGCGAGGCTGGCGACCCGTTCGAGTAGCTCCGCCTCGTGGTCGAGCGATGCGATCGCGGCCCGCTGGGCCTGGTCGATCACGGCGAGGGGAATCGCGGTGGCGCGCGCGGCATCCATGACGTATTCCGGCCCGACGGCGTAGCCGATGCGGAGGCCGGCGAGCCCGTAGGCCTTGGAGAATGTGCGCAGCACCACGAGGTTGGGGTAGCTGCCGATGAGCTCTGTGCCGACGACGGCATCTGGATCGGTCACGAACTCCGCGTACGCCTCATCGAGCACGACGAGGATGTCGCTCGGCACGGCGCGCATGAACGCAGCGAACTCGGTGCGGGTCACAACCGTGCTGGTGGGATTGTTCGGGCTGCACACGATCACGACGCGGGTTCGCTCGGTGATCGCCGCAGCCATGGCCGCCAGGTCGTGCCGGTGGTCTGGCAGGTTCGGCACGTGCACGCTCGTGGCTCCGGCGACTGCGACGAGCCCGGGGTATGCCTCGAAGCTCCGCCAGGCGTAGAGCACCTCGTCGCCGGGCGCGGCGGCAGCCGTGATCAGCTGCGACAGCACGGAGACCGAACCGGCGCCCACCTGGATCTGGCCGGGGGCGACTCCGTGGCGCTCGGCTAGGCGCTCGCGCAGAGCCGTCGCCATGCCATCGGGATACCGGTTGATCTGGCTCGCGGCGATCGCCTCGATCACCGCGGGCAGCGGTTCGTAGGGGTTCTCGTTGGAGGAGAGCTTGAAGGCGTCCTCCGCGGCCGGCTTTCCTTGACGGTAGGGGGCCATTGTCTCGATTTCCGGGCGGAGCCGGACGCGGGGCGCAGTCACGAGCCAAGCCTAAACGCGCGGCACGTGGCGAGCGCCCGTCGGGACGGGCATAGTTGGTGCTATGAAGCGATTCCTCGTCAAGGTAGTCATCACCGCCATTGCGTTCTGGCTCACGACCCTGGTCATCGGCCTGTTCAGTGATGAGCCCGGTATCAGCATCACGCCGTTCCCTCCGGGGGGAACGATCGAGTTCATCCTCACCCTGCTGCTGGTTGCCCTCATCTTCGGTCTGGTCAACGGCATCGTCGGCAACTTCATCCGAATCGTCGCCTTCCCGCTGTACATCCTGACCCTCGGCCTCATCGCCCTCGTGGTCAACTCCCTCCTGCTGCTTCTCGTCAGCTGGATCTCCGGCCTGCTCGGCTTCGGCCTTCACATCGACGGCTTCTGGTGGGGCGTGCTCGTCGCCATCGTGCTCGGCCTCATCTCGCTCGTGCTCGGCCTCTTTGCGAAGCCGATGACGACTGAGAAGCGCCGCCGCTAGTCGGAACGGCTGACCAGGTATCGCTGCGTGCTCACCTCCTCGTAGCCGGAGGTGAGCGCAGCGAGGCGCTGCCGAAACTGCACCACCTGACCGCTCTCTGCCCTCTCGTCGATCGCCTCCGCCGTCGCAAGGTATGCCTCGATGCGGTGGGCCGGCAGGGCTAGTCCGTCGGGAACACCGTGCGGGTATGCCCGCGCCGTCACGACGAGCGCGTGCTCGTTCGACTGGATGCCGCCGAGTGCCGGCACGACGTCATCGGTGTTCTCGACGACGAGGGTTGCAACCGTCGGCGGCACGGATATCTGACCGGCGGGTGCGCCGAAGGTCACGAGCGCGTCGACCCGGTAGTCGCCGGATGCAGCAAGCGCGCTGGCGACGAGACCTCCCTGCGAGTGGCCGACGAGCACGATCTCGCTGTCGGCGTCGACTCCGGCGAGGGCCATCGCCTCGCGCACCCCCTCGTATGCCCCACTGGGCAGCCCTGCCTCCATCTCGAGATTGCTGGTGAGGTCGAACGGCTCGTCTTTCGCGACGGGGCTGAAGTCGACCGTTCCGCCGATGTAGACCTCGAACCGGTCGGGCATACCGGGAGAGCTGTAGGTCTCGATGCGCACCTGCGGCACATCTCCCGCCACCGCGTTCGGAATGCGCGCTGCCCGATCGGCGATGGTGGCCGCCGGGGTCGTGCGGCTGGGCGCACCAGAGGGGCTCGCAGAGACGGGGCTGCTCGCGAACAATCCCCCCATGGCGCCGAGCGAGAGCAGCACCAGGGCGGCCACTCCGACCTCGGAGGTCGAGTCCCGGAGGTGCGGAGGAACGTCGACAACGCCGGTGGCGAAGTCGTCAGCCGACATCAGCAGCGCTCGCAGCATGCGCACCACGCGGGGGTCGGAGAGCATGACGTTGATGCCGGCCGGCAGCTCGATGTCGTTCGGCCCGATCGTGTCGCCGAGCAGCTGCCGCGTCGTCATGGCTGTGAGGCAGGCGAGCAGCAGCGCGAGACCGCGATTGCGCTCGACACCGTCGTTGAGAACGGCGCCGCCTCTGGCTGCGAGTTGGTCTGTGAGGGAGATGAAGCGCTGGGTCGCCTCCCGCTCGGCTGTCTCGTAGGCACGGGCCGCGGCATCCATCGCATCGGCGATCTGCTCGCAGTGCTCGATGGCCAGTTGGAGGTCTGTTCGCGCGCGATGGATGGCGGTGTCGGCCTCGCTCGCCCGCCACGACCCGAGGGCCATCGCCTCGGCCGGCCCGGCGATCGACGCGACACCTCGCAGGCTCTGCGCCGCCATCGGCAGCACGCTCGACATGGCCCGCAGCCGCTCGTAGTCGGCGAGCATCGCGTCGGTGCTGACCCCGACGACCCCGCCGCCGGAGATGACGAGATCGGGGCTGTCAGTCAAGGCCCGCCTCCCCGATGACCACCCAGAGCGTGTCGATGGCCTCGCGCAGCCTCGACCGAACGTCGGCAAGTCGCACGAGCAGCGCGGTCAGGTCGCTCTCGTAGGCCTGACTCGCGCCTCCCCGCCAGTCGGCACGGCATTCGGCTCGTGGCTCGAGCTGCCGGTAGAGCTCGAGCTGGTCGAGCGCCGCGGCGGCGGCCGCCCGCTGGGAGCGAATCGCGTCGAGGGCACGGGTGGCGTCCGTCGCCGAGGTGAGCGTCATCCGGTCATAGTGCTCGCACCATCTCGGCGAGCGGCGGGGTGTCTCGGCATCGGTGCAGTTCGTGGCGATGCTGCCGCTGTGGGGGAGGGGAAACTACGGGACAATGGACGCATGAGCTTCGACCGCGTCCTCGACGAGTCATCGCTCTTCCGCATCTGCTTCGTCTGCACGGGCAACATCTGCCGTTCTCCCATGGCGGAGACCGTGTTCCGCGACCTCGTCGCCAAGGCCGGGCTCGACAAGTCCATCGCGGTCATGTCGGCGGGCACGGGGGACTGGCACGTTGGCGAGCCGGCCGACGACCGCACGGTCGAGGCACTGCACGGTCGCGGCTACGACGGTTCCAACCATCGCGCACGGCAGTTCGATCCGGCGTGGTTCGACCGGCTCGACCCCGTCGTGGTCTTCGACCACGGGCAGGAGCGCATCCTCAAGGGCTGGGCGCCCAACGAGCGCGACCGCTCCAAGGTGCAGCTGCTGCTTGCCTTCGACAAGGAGCAGGCGGCAATCGGCGACGTGCCAGACCCCTACTACTCGGATGCCGCCCTCTTCGACCACGTTCTGTCCATGATCGAGAGGGCGAGCACCGCTCTCTTCCGCCAAGTCACCCCGGGAATCCCACAATGAGCCACTTGCCAGAACAGCCCCTCAGCCCCCTCGACGGCCGCTACCGCAAGGCCGTCGCCGGCCTTGGCGACCACCTCTCTGAGGCCGGTCTCAACCGTGCCCGTGTGCAGGTCGAGGTCGAGTGGCTGATCTACCTGACCGACCACGAGTACTTCGGCTCGATCAAGCTCGACCCGGAGCAGGCGCGCGCCCTTCGCGCCCTCGTCACCGACTTCGGCCAGGCCGAGATCGACGAGCTCGCCACCCTCGAGGCCACGACCCGCCACGACGTGAAGGCTGTCGAGTACCTCGTGCGCCACAAGCTCGCCGACCTCGGCCTCACCTCGATCGCAGAGCTCACCCACTTCGCCTGCACGAGCGAGGACATCAACAACCTCTCCTACGCGATCACCGTCGGGGCGGCCGTGCGCGAGACCTGGCTGCCGAAGTACCGCGCGGTGATCGAGGCCGTTCGCGCGCTCGCGCTCGAGCACCGGGGGGTCGTCATGCTCGCCCACACGCACGGGCAGCCGGCGACGCCGACCACCATCGGCAAGGAGTTCGCGGTCTTCGTCGCCCGGCTGGAGCGGGTGTACGCCCAGATCGCCGCGACCGAGTACCTCGGCAAGTTCAGCGGGGCAACCGGAACATTCGCCGCCCATGTCGCGGCCGACGCCTCCCTCGACTGGCCGACCATCTCCCGCGAGTTCGTCACGGGCCTCGGCCTTGACTGGAACCCCCTCACCACGCAGATCGAGCCGCACGACTGGCAGGCAGAGCTGTACCAGCGCGTGTCGCACGCCAACCGCATCCTGCACAATCTCGCCACCGACATCTGGACCTACATCTCGATGGGATACCTGACCCAGATTCCGCAGGCCGGCGCAACCGGCTCGTCGACGATGCCGCACAAGATCAACCCGATCCGGTTCGAGAACGCCGAGGCCAACCTCGAGCTGTCGAGCGCTCTCCTCGACTCCCTCGCCGCCACCTTGGTCACGTCACGACTGCAGCGCGACCTCACCGACTCGACCACGCAGCGAAACATCGGCGTGGCCCTCGGCCACTCGCTCGTCGCCCTCGACAACCTCGAGCGCGGGCTCGGCGAGTTCGCGGTGAATGCAGACGCACTCGCAGCCGACCTCGACGGCAACTGGGAGATCCTCGGCGAGGCCATCCAGACGGTCATCCGCGCAGAGATCACCGCTGGCCGCAGCTCGATCGCCGACCCCTACGCACTGCTGAAAGACCTCACCCGCGGCCGCCGCATCGGGCAGGCAGAGCTCGTGGAGTTCGTCGACGGCCTCGACATCGGCGACGAGGCCAAGGCCAAGCTGCGCGCACTGACCCCGGCAGGGTACTCGGGGCTCGCGAGCGAGCTCGTCGACTTCCTCGCCAGCACCGACTAGGGCCGACTAGCGGTCAGTGCGCCTGGTCGCGGTCCTGCTCGTCGAGGTCGATCCGTTCGATGTCGCTCGGCCCGGAGATGGTCAGAGCGAGAGTCGCGACGATCACCAGAACGAGGATGAAGGTCACGCCGAGCGCGATGACCGCCAGCACGAGGTCGCGCGTCGACATGAGAGCGATGACGCCGACGAAGGCGGCGAGCACCGCAGAGAGTCCGAGCAGCTCGGCGGGGCGGGTGCGATCGCGGCGGTCTGCGGGCTGGCTCATGGTGCACTCTCTCCTGTCGCAACGGCATCCGGATGCTTCGCCCACTTAAGCGACAGCCCCGCGATCACCGAGAACACCGCGACGATCGCGGCATAGGCACCGAGCGCGCCGACCACCACGACAGACGCGGTGAGGTTCGGCACCTCTTTGCCGGGAATTGTGATCTCCTGGCTGAGATCGGTGGGGATAAGCAGAACGGCGATGCCGAAGACGACGCTGACCGCACCGAGGAAGACCCAGTCGCGCGAGACGGGGAGGTCGCCGCGCGACCGCACTCCGGCGAAGAGCTCCAGCGCGCCAGACACGATGAACGCGGCGGCAATGACGATGACCAGCAGTTGGACGTCGGCGTCCTGAACAGCAGCAACCGTCGCGACGACACTGGTCGCAGCCAGGATCGCTCCCTGGCCGACCTGCTCCCGGCGCACGACTGCGGGCGCCATGCGAATCGAGCCGACGATCAACACGGCACCGGTGAGGACTCCGAATGCGGCCAGTGCGATCCATCCGATGCTCACCGAGTGATTCGCGCTGAATGTGATGAACGCGGCAATGGCCGCGGCGGGAACCGCGCGTGCGATGAGCACCATCCAGTACCGGTCGCCGGCGATGGCAGTCGGTGCGCTGGTGGTGGTCACACCTGCAAGCTTAGGCGCTCGGCATGAGCGGGAGCCCGGCCCGCGCGTCCTCGGCGGCTGACCCTCGGCTGGGCGGCCCGAGGAGCCTCAGCGGGCCTCGGCCAGTCGGATCAGCGTCTTCATATCGGCGCGGTTGTGGTGCACGGCCATCTGGCTGAGGAAGCGAACAACTGCATTGCCGGCATACGTCATGTCGGCTTCGGAGACGAGACGGGTCTTGCCGTCGACCGTCTCGAGTCGGTAGGTGATGTCGCCAGAGAAGTCGGGGTGGCTGATCCTCGTCGCGAAGAGGTCTGGAGCCTCGTTTGCGGTCACCTGCGAGTTGATTCGGTACTCGGTCTTCCTTCTCCCCTTGTGAAAGACCTCGACCGTCTGTGTTCCTACTCGCGACCCTACGGCTGACCCGTCGACCGAGTCGATGGAGACTAGGCCGTCGCGCCAGAGCAGTTGTTTGGCTGGATCGCTAAGCAGTTCAAATACGATCTCGCGAGGCGCGGCGATGGTCTCTGAATGGGTGAGCTTCATGGGTTTCCTTTGCTTGGTGTGTGCTGGAAACCATATACCCCCCGGGGGTATGTGCGCGAGCGCACCACAAATGACGTCACGCACCGGAGATCGCCCGTGAGGGCGGGGGCGTGACGTGTTAGTGCGAAGCTACATCGCGACTAGGAGTCGGGCGGCAGGTCGACGAAGCGCGAGAAGTGGCCGTGGAAGCCGACCTCGACGGTCTTGGTCGGCCCGTTGCGGTGCTTGGCGATGATGAAGTCGGCGAGCCCGGCGCGAGCACTGTCTGCCTCATAGGCGCTCTCGCGGTGAAGAAGGATGACCATGTCGGCATCCTGCTCCAGCGACCCGGACTCGCGGAGGTCGGAGAGGGCCGGCTTCTTGTCGGCGCGCTGCTCTGGGCCACGGTTGAGCTGCGAGATGGCGATGACGGGAACGCTGAGCTCCTTCGCCAGCAGCTTGAGGGCACGAGAGAACTCGCTCACCTCCTGCTGGCGGGACTCGACCTTCTTGCCGCTGGTCATGAGCTGCAGGTAGTCGATGATGATCATCTTGAGTCCGACGCGCTGCTTGAGACGGCGGCACTTGGCGCGGATCTCGACGAGTGTCATGTTCGGGCTGTCGTCGATGTAGAGCGGCGCGTCGTTGATGCGGCCGCGGGTGGCCGCGATCGTCTTCCAGTCCTGGGAGTGCACGGTTCCCTTGCGCATGCTCTGCAGCGGCACGGCTGCCTCGGCAGAGAGCAGGCGCATGGCGATCTCGCTGCGCCCCATCTCGAGCGAGAAGATGATGACGGGCAGGTCGTGCTTGATCGCCGCGGCGCGGGCGAAGTCGAGGCCGAGGGTCGACTTTCCTATGGCAGGGCGGGCGGCGAGGATGATGAGCTGGCCTGGGTGCAGCCCGTTGGTCAGCTCGTCGAGCTCTGCGAACCCGGTGGGAACGCCGATCATCTGGCCGCCGCGGCTCTTCGCCGCCTCGATCTCGTCGATGGCTGTCGTCACGGCATCGGTGAGGGGAACGAAGTCCTCGCTCTCGACGCCGCCGGTCACGGCGTAGATCTCGGCCTGGGCGTTGTTGACGAGGTCGACGACCTCGCCCTCGCTCGCATAGCCCATCTGCACGATGCGGGTGCCCGCTTCGACGAGACGGCGAAGCACGGCCTTCTCCGCGACGATGGTCGAGTAGAAGCCGGCGTTCGCCGCGGTCGGAACGAGAGCGGTCAGGGTGTGGAGGTACTCCGCCCCGCCGGCACGCGTGAGCTCACCGGTCTTGGTGAGCTCGTCGGTGACGGCGATGACATCCGTCGGCTCGCCATGCGAGTAGAGGGCGAGCACCGCGTCGAAGATGATCTCGTGCTTGGGGATGTAGAAGTCGACACCGCGAACGACCTCGATGACGTCGGCAACGGCATCCTTGCTGAGCAGCATGCCGCCG
Source organism: Conyzicola sp. (assembly GCF_057073975.1). NCBI lineage: Bacteria > Bacillati > Actinomycetota > Actinomycetes > Micrococcales > Microbacteriaceae > Conyzicola > Conyzicola sp. The sequence goes on from NZ_JBXMIS010000015.1 coordinate 42,714, forward strand.
ATGGCACTCTGCTCTGCGAGCAGGTCATGTGGGGGAGTGCGGTCCCCCTGGCGGCTGTCGCCCTGCTGTCGCTGGTCGCCGGCGATACCGAGGTGGGCGATCGACATGACACCTCCGTGTGCTCTGGTTGCGTCGCGGCGGGGGATCCGTGCGCCTCAAGTGTGTGTGCTGCCGCCGACATCGGCGGTCTCCCACGCGTCGCGGGCAGCACTGCGGATGCGGCTGGTTCACGATAGGGACGCTGCCGTCGCAGTCACAAACTGCCCTGTGTACGCGCCTGTGGACAACGAGCGCGAAACGCCGTGATCCATGTGTGCTACCTGTGGGAAGATCTGTGCACTATTCCACCAATATTGCGCGAATAGCCGCTTTGACCTGCTTTTTATTCATTCACATGGTGTGTGTAGAAACATGTTTAGAGTAGACGTTGAGAGTTTGCCAACTTGGGTGCGAGCCTGTGCACAATGAACCCGGCGCACCCTTGACAGCCGAAAAGAAAATGCGGTAGCAACGAGGTCTCCCTCGCTGCTACCGCATGGATTTCTTCGACTACTTGGCAGCCACCACGTTGATGGTGATTACTGCCACGACATCGTCACGGAGGCGAACAGTCGCCTCGTGGGTGCCGGTCGCCTTGATGGGCGAGGTGATCTCGACCTTGCGCTTGTCGATGGTGCCGAGGCCGGCAGCGGCAACGGCGTCAGCAACGTCGGAGGTCTTGACGGAGCCGAACAGGCGTCCGCCCTCTCCGGCCTTGACGGAGAGGCTGACGGCCGTGGCCTGCAGCTTCGCCTTGAGATCCTGTGCCTCTTCGAGCGTTGCGTGCTCGCGGGCGACACGGGCTGCCTTGATCGACTCGATCTGCTTCTCTCCACCGCGGGTCCACGCGACAGCGAAGCCCTGGGGGATGAGGTAGTTGCGAGCGAAGCCGTTCTTGACGTCGACGACATCGCCGGGGGCGCCGAGGCCGGTGACCTCGTGAGTGAGGATGAGCTTAGACATTGCGGTACTCCTTAACGGCCAGAGCCGGCGTAGGGAAGCAGTGCCATCTCACGTGCGTTCTTGACGGCACGTGCGATGAGGCGCTGCTCCTGGACGGAGACACCGGTGATACGGCGGGCGCGGATCTTTCCACGCTCCGAGATGAACTTGCGAAGGGTCGCGACGTCTTTGTAGTCGATGACACCGACGCGGATCGCCTTGGCAGGAGCGGCGTTCTTGCCGTCCTTGCCCTTGCGGATGGGCTTGCGGCGGTCGCCGCTGCTCTTTCCAGCCATGGTCTGTATTCCTTAAAAGTTGATCGCCTAGAAAGGCGTTTCGTCTGAGTAGCTACCGGGCGTGTTCCACACGTCTCCGGCAGGAGCATCCGGTGCACTGGCTGCCCACGGCTCATCGGCGACGGGGGCGTTGCCGCCTCCACCGAAGTTGCCACGGTTGCCACCGGCCCCGCCACCGTCGCGCGACGAAGCCGCGCGGGTGATCTGGGCCGTTGCGTAGCGAAGCGACGGGCCGACCTCGTCGACCTCGAGCTCGATGCTCGTGCGCTTCTCGCCTTCCTTCGTCTGGTAGTCGCGCTGCTTGAGGCGACCGGTCGCGATGACCCGGGTGCCCTTCGTCAGCGAACCGGCAACGTGCTCGGCGAACTCGCGCCATACGCTTGCGCGCAGGAACAGGGTCTCGCCGTCTTTGAACTCGTTGCTTGCACGGTCGAAGTTGCGTGGGGTGGATGCGATCGTGAAGTTCGCGACAGCGAGCCCGTTCTGCGTGTAGCGCAGTTCGGGGTCAGCCGTGAGGTTGCCCACGACGGTGATGACAGTCTCGCCAGCCACGACTACTCCGCGACCTTCTCGGCTGCGGTTGCAGACTCAGACTCGGCCGGAGCCTCTGCCTTTGCGGGAGCCTTGGGAGCCTTGGGAGCCTCGGCCTTGGCAGCATCAGCCTTGGGGGCCTCTGCCTTCGGAGCAGCAGCCTCGGCGGGCTTGACCGGGTTGGCTGCCTTGCGGGCGGCCTTCTCGTCAGCAAGCTTCTTGGCGGCGGCGACCTGGGCGAAGCCCTCTTCTGCGCGCAGAACCTTCGTGCGCATGACTGCCTCGCTCAGGGAGAGCTGGCGGTCGAGCTCGACGGTTGCGCTGGAGTTCGCCGTGAAGTTGACGACGGCGTAGATGCCCTCGTTCTTCTTGTTGATCTCGTAGGCAAGACGACGACGGCCCCAGATGTCTACGTTGTCGATGGTTCCACCATCGGCGCGGATGACATTGAGGAACTTGTCGAGGCTAGGAGCCACGGTGCGCTCATCGATCTCTGGATCGAGGATGACCATGAGTTCATACTGGTGCGTCACAAACCCACCTCCTTCGGACTAGAACGGCTGCAGACGATCTGCAGCAGGAGGGTGTTGACGTGTCGTCGCACCCCATGGGCGCGGACAACCTGCCTATTCTAGACGCTTTCTGCCCGGGAACTCCACCACTCGCGCAAGCGCTGCTCCGCCACCTCCGCGCCGAGCGGCCCTTCCTCGAGGCGCAGCTCGAGCAGGAACCGGTATGCCTCGCCGACGTCTCGCCCGGGGGCGATGCCGAGCAGGGCCATGATCTGCTCACCGTCGAGGTCGGGGCGCACCGCGGCGATGCCCTCCGCCTCGGCGATCTCGGCGATGCGGTGCTCGAGGTCGTCGTAGGCGAAGCCGAGCCGGTCGGCCTTGCGGCGGTTGCGCGTCGTGACGTCGGCACGCGTGAGGATGTGCAGGCGCTCGAGCAGCGGCCCCGCATCGCGCACGTAGCGGCGAACGGCCGAGTCCGTCCATGCGCCCTCGGTGTAGCCGAAGAACCGCAGGTGCAGCTCGATCAGCCGGGACACGGATGCGATGGTCTCCTTGTCGAAGCGCAGCGCCTTGAGCCGCTTCGCCGCGAGCTTCGCTCCGACCATGTCGTGATGGTGGAAGCTGACGACACCGCCGCGCTCCACGTGCTTCGTCGCCGGCTTGCCGATGTCGTGCAGCAGGGCGGCGAGGCGCAGCACCAGGTCTGGTGCTCCATCCAGCTGTCTCGACTGCTCCAGCTCGATGGCCTGGGTCAGCACGGTGAGGCTGTGCTCGTAGACGTCTTTGTGGTGCGCGTGCTCGTCGACCTCGAGGCGAAGGGCGGGAACCTCGGGAAGAACGAGCTGCGCGAGCCCGGTGTCGACGAGCAGCCGGATGCCCGGCACCGGGTCGGCGGTGAGCAGCAGCTTCGACAGCTCGTCGCTCACCCGCTCGATGCTGATGATGCCGATGCTGTCAGCGCGCTCGCGCATGGCCTCGACCGTCTCATCCGTCACGACGAATCCGAGTTGCGCGGCGAACCGTGCTGCGCGGAGCATGCGCAGCGGGTCGTCGCCGAAGGAGACCGCCGGGGTCGAGGGTGTGGTGATGCGCTTGGCCAGCATGTCGTCCAACCCGCCGGAGGGGTCGACGAGCACCTGCTGGGGGAGCCGGAGCGCCATCGCGTTGACGGTGAAGTCGCGCCGGGTGAGGTCGACCTCGAGGGAGGTGCCGAAGGCCACCTCCGGCTTGCGGCTCTCGCCGTCGTACTGGTCGGATCGATAGGTCGTGATCTCGACGGTGTCGTCGCCGAAACGCGCTCCGATCGTTCCGAACGCGCGGCCGATGTCCCAGTGGGCATCGGCGATCGGCTTCACGATCGCGAGGATCTGGTCTGGCAGGGCATCGGTCGCGAAATCGAGGTCGTTCACGCTGCGACCGAGGAAGGCGTCGCGCACCGGGCCACCCACGAGGGCGAGCTCGTGGCCAGCGGCCTCGAACGCCAGGGCGAGTCGGTCGACAACGGGCGACGCAGCCAGCTCGGCGAGGCGCGCGATTGCCGAAGCGACGCTGTCCATTCCTAAGAGAATAGACTCATCCCATGCTGGCCGAGAGACTGACAGGGGCTGGCTCGTGACCCTCAGGCCGACTGGTGCGGCAGCAGCAATCGTGCTCGGCCTCGCGATCTGGCCGCTGGCGGGAGCCGTGCCCGCCGTGGCGCAGACGAGCCCTGGACTCCCCACCGAGGTTGCGCTCGTCGTGCCGTTGACCGTGCCAGCCGGCACAGACGGCTTCATCTCTGCCGAGCTGCTCGAGAACTACACCTCGGAGTTCGGCCTGCTCACCCGCTCGCTCGACCAGGTTGCCGACCGCCCCGTCACCCTCGCGATCGACCCCATGATCATCGCCTCCATCCGCGTGCTCGGCACCGAGGCACCGGAGAGCGCCACGCTGTGGCTCGATCGCCTCGCCGCGGTCTCCAACGAGACCTTCGCCCTGTCGTGGGCAGACTCCGACCTGACGCTCGGTCTCAATGCCGGCAGCGGGGCCGTGCTCTCCCCCATCTCGCTCGACTTCGCGATCGACCCCGCGCGCTTCAGCGCTGCCGAGGCAGAGCCAACAGGGGTGCCGACCGCCGACCCCAGTGCTACGCCGGAGCCTGACGACGGATCCCCTCCGCCTCTGCCCACTACGGATTCCCTGCTCGATTGGCCGTACTCGCTTCCCTCCATTGCCTGGCCGCAGTCCGACTCGGTGTCATCAACCACACTGCCCGCCCTTACCGAGAGCTACCAGTACTCGCTGCTCTCGTCTGGCAACCTCGCAGGCCTCTCCGCGATGACGGCGACCGCGACCGTGAGCGGCTCTCCAGCGCTCGTCTCTGATGCAGGTCTGTCTGCACTGTTCTCCTCGACGGTCTCCGCCACGGCGGGCTCCGACTGGGAGAGCGCGGTCGCGGCCCTCGTCGCATCGACCACGGCCGCGGTAGAGAGGCCAGACGCGGCATCGGCCGTCATCGCCCTCGACCGCTCCGTGCCGCTCACCGACATCGACCTCGGCGCGACGATCACGGCGCTCGACGCGATTGCCTCCCTTCAGCTCGTCGGCCTCAGCGCGGTCGCCGACAACCCCGGGCCCGACGTGACGATCGTCGACAAGTCGCAGGATGCGGCATCCATCGAGTCCGTCTCCGCGCTCCTGAAACTCGAGGCGCTCGATTCGACATTCGCGCAGATCGCCAAGGACCCGACGCTCATCACCTCGGACCGCCGGCTCGACCTGCTCGCCACGCTGTCCAACTCGTGGGACGGCGACCAGGTCGGCTGGGCGGGGGCGATCGCCGACTACCGCAAGGCATCTGCCGACCTGCGCGCGCGTGTGAAGGTGGTCAAGAGCAGCTCGATCACGCTGTGGGCCGACCGGGGGTCCCTCCCCGTGATCGTCGAGAACGAGCTCGACCAGGCGATCACCGTCTACATCACGGTGCGCCCTCTCAGCCCCCTCGTTCGTGTAGAGAACTCGTTCTTCGAGCTCGTCGTCGAGCCGCAGTCGCAGCGAAAGGCATCCGTGCCGGTGCAGTCGATATCGAACGGCGTGGTCGAGCTCGAGATCTCGCTGCACGGGGCAGTCAACCAGCAGATCGGCAGCACGACCTACGTGCGCACAACGGTGCAGGCGGGGTGGGAGACCCCGTTCACCGTCGGCGTCGGTATCTTCGTCGTGCTCGTCTTCGCCGCCGGTGTCGTTCGCACCATCGTGCGACGGCGCAAGGCGCGAGCAGAGCGGATCACCATCGCATGACGACCGCAGACGAGCCGCGCGGGCGCGGGGTCGGCGCGGCAGCCGCAATCATCGCCTCCGGCACGCTCGTCTCGCGGCTCCTTGGTTTCGTCAGCGGGGTGGTCGCCGCGCAGACCATCGGCATCGTCGGCACAGGTGCCAACACCTTCGCTCTCGCCAACCAGCTGCCGAACAACATCGCGATCCTGCTCGCCGCCGGACTGTTCAACGCCGTGTTCGTGCCCGCGATTGTGCGTGCCGGCCTTCACGATGACGGCGGGGCTCGCTTCATCAACCGGCTCGTGACCCTCGGCATCGTCGTCTTCCTGGGGGTCGGCGTTATCTCGACGCTTGCGGCGCCGCTGCTCGTCAGCCTCTATGCCCAGCTCGGTCCAGCGGGCAATGGCGGCTTCAGCGACGCCGACATCGCCCTCGCCACGGCCTTCGCCTACTGGTGCCTTCCGCAGGTGCTGTTCTACGCGCTGTACAGCCTGCTCGGCGAGGTGCTCAACGCGCGCGGCGTCTTCGGGCCCTTCTCCTGGGCACCGGCCATCAACAACATCGTCGCCATCGGCGGACTCATCGCGTTCTCCGCACTCTTCGGCGGCAAAGAGGTTATCTCCACGCTCAGCGCGGATTCGTGGACCCCAGAGATGATCGCGGTTCTCGGCGGCAGCACGACGCTCGGCGTCGCCGCCCAGGCCTTCATCCTCATCTTCTTCTGGCGCAGGGCCGGTCTTCGGTACCGCCCCGACTTCCAGTGGAGGAACGCCGGGCTCGGCACGGCGGGGCGCGCAGCGCTCTGGACCTTCGCGATGATCACCGTCACCCAGCTCGCCGGCATCGTGCAGAGCAATGTCGCGGCGCTCTCTGCGACGCCGGGGGAGGAGAACGCGTCCCTCGCGGTACTCCGCATGTCGTTCCTCATCTTCATGCTGCCGCATTCCATCGCCGCGATCCCGATCACCACCGCCTACTTCACTCGAATGAGTGCGGATGCCCGCGACGGCGACTTCGACAGCCTCCGCGCCGACGTGCGCCAGTCGCTCCTCTCCATCGGATTCGTCATCGTCTTCTCCGCTCTCGGACTCATGGTGCTCGCGCTCCCGTTCAGCGCGCTCTTCGCCGAGCCGAGGAATGTGCCGGCCATGGCGGTCGTGCTCATCGCATTCCTCATCGGACTCCTGCCGCTCAGCGTTCACTACGTGCTTCGCCGGGTGTTCTTCGCCCTGGAGAACACGAGAACGCCGTTCCTCATCACGGTCTTCCAGTCCGTGCTGTTCGTCATCGGAGCGATCGCCGTTGCCGCACTTCCCGCCGATCGCATCGCCGTCGGCCTCGCTGTCGTCACCTCCGTCGCGGCAACAGCCCAGGCGGGTCTCGCCCTCGTGCTCGTGCGCCGCCGTCTCGGCCACCTCGGACTGGCGATTCTCGTTCGCCGCTACGCCGTCTACTTCGGCGCGACCCTGCCTGCCGTCGGAGTCGGACTGTTGCTCGTGTGGGCGTTCGGGTGCTTCACGCCCGACGGCTTCGGCCTGGCGAGTCCCTTCACCGCGATTGTCACGCTGGCCGTCAGCGGATCGGCGATGGCTGCGGTCTACGGGGGCATCCTTCTCGCCGTACGCAACCCGGAGGCCGTCGCTTTCGTGCGCCCCGTGCTGTCACGACTGCGCCGTCGCGGCTGACGACCCGTCGCTCTGGTGCAGCGTGCCGAAGACCTCAGTGAGTCGGAATAGCGTGCACCTAGGATGTGTTGTACCGGCTAACGAGACCTTCTGAAGGAGTCAATCGACGTGCGCCAGCTCATCATCATCGGATCGGGACCCGCCGGTTACACCGCGGCGATCTACGCGGCACGCGCCAATCTTGCCCCCCTGCTCATCGCGAGTTCTGTGGAGTTCGGCGGCGAGCTCATGAAGACCACCGAGGTCGAGAACTATCCCGGCTTCCCTGAGGGAATCATGGGGCCAGACCTCATGCTCGCGATGCAGAAGCAGGCAGAGCGCTTCGGCACCGAGATCGTCTACGACGACGTCACGAAGCTCGAGCTCGCCGGCGAGGTCAAGACCGTCACCCTCGGCAACGGCGACGTGCACGAGGCCCTCGCCGTGATCTTCGCCACCGGTTCTGCGTATCGCAAGCTCGGCATCCCTGACGAGGACCGCCTCAGCGGCTACGGCGTCTCGTGGTGCGCGACCTGCGATGGCGCGTTCTTCCGCCAGAAGGAGATCGCGGTCGTCGGCGGCGGCGACTCCGCCATGGAGGAGGCGACCTTCCTCACCCGCTTCGCCGACAAGGTCTACGTCATCCACCGCAAAGACGAGCTGCGGGCCTCGAAGGCCATGCAGGATCGTGCGTTCAACGACCCGAAGATCGAGTTCCTCTGGAACAAGGAGGTCGCCCACATCTACGGCGACACCCTCGTCACCGGCGTTGGCCTCATTGACACGGTGGACGGCACAGAGACCACCAAGGATCTCTCCGGCCTGTTCATCGCCATCGGCGCCGACCCGCGGGTGCACCTCGTGCACGGACAGCTCGACCTCACGGAGCACGGCACCATCGCCGTCGACGGGCGCTCGTCGCGCACCAACCTGCCGGGTGTCTTCGCCGCCGGCGACGTTATCGACCCGACGTACCGCCAGGCAGTGACCGCTGCTGGCTCCGGAACGGTCGCAGCGCTCGACGCGGAGCACTACCTCGCAGCCCTGCCCAAAGAACTCATCGAGAAGGCGACCGCAGTAGCGGTCTCCGCCTAAGCAAGTAAGGAAAGTCATGTCTGTTGCACACGACGTCACCGACGCCACGTTCGCCGAGGAGGTCCTCAACTCGAAGGACACCATCATGGTCGACTTCTGGGCAGAGTGGTGCGGCCCGTGTCGCGCCGTCTCGCCCATCCTCGACCAGATCGCTGCGGAGAACTCCGACAAGATCAAGATCGTCAAGCTCAACGTCGACGACAACCCGCAGACCGCGATGAAGTACCAGATCACGAGCATCCCAGCCATGAAGGTCTTCAAGGGCGGCGAGCTCGTCAAGACCATCATCGGAGCCAAGCCAAAGCCGGCCATCGAGGCCGACCTGGCGGAGTTCCTGGCGTAGACAACGCAGAACAGGAGCCCCGCCCACGACACCGTGGGCGGGGCTTTTCTCTGTGATCCCCCTATTCTTGAACGATTGGCCGAACGGGAAAGCACCATGACGACACAGGGCAACAACTTCGATCCGTGGTACCACAGCTACGCGGAGCGCACCGCTGGACTCAGCGCCTCCGAAGTGCGCGCCCTCTTCGCCGTTGCCTCGCGCCCTGAGGTCGTCTCGCTCGCCGGGGGCATGCCCTTCGTCTCCGCGCTTCCCACCGAGCTCGTCACCGCCGCGATGGAGCGCACGATTCGCGACTACGGCGCCTCCGCCCTCCAGTACGGCTCTGGTCAGGGCATGCCCGTTCTGCGCGAGCAGATCCTCGAGGTCATGGCTCTCGAGGGCATCAGGGCGAGTGCCGACGACGTCGTCGTCACCACTGGCTCCCAGCACGCGCTCGAGCTGATCTCGAAGCTGTTTCTCGACCCCGGCGACGTCGTCATCGCCGAGGGGCCGAGCTACGTCACGGCTCTCGTCGTGTTCCGCTCGTTCCAGGCGGAGGTCGACCACGTGGCCATGGACGAGCACGGGCTCGTTCCCCAGTCGCTTCGCGAGCACATCGCGGCCGTTAAGGCGGCGGGCAAGAAGATCAAGTTCCTGTACACAATCCCTACCTTCCAGAATCCCGCCGGCGTAACCCTCACATGGGAGCGACGCATGGAGGTTCTGGAAATATGCCGGTCAGAGGGCATTTTGGTGATCGAGGACAACCCATACGGCCTCCTCTACTTCGACGCCGTGCCGCCCCAGGCCATGCGATCGGTCGAAGAAGAGGGTGTCGTGTACCTCGGCACCTTCTCCAAGACATTCGCGCCCGGGCTCAGCGTCGGATGGGCCCTCGCACCGCACGCGATTCGCGAGAAGCTCGTGCTTGCCAACGAGGCAGCCGTGCTGAGCCCTAGCTCCTTCACCCAGACCGTGATCAGCGAGTACCTCGGCGCTTCCGACTGGCGCGGGCAGATCGACACCTTCCGCGGGGTCTACCGCGACAGACGCGATGCGATGCTCACCGCACTGGGCGAGCATCTGCCCAAACTCGAGTGGACGGTTCCCAACGGAGGCTTCTACGTCTGGCTCACCCTGCCAGAGCACCTCGACTCGAAGGCGATGCTTCCCCGCGCCGTCAAGGAGCTCGTGGCGTACACCCCAGGCACTGCCTTCTTCTCCGACGGTGACGGGCGCAACAAGATGCGACTCTCGTTCTGCTACCCGACGCCGGAGTTCATCGCCGAGGGCATCCGTCGACTGAGCACCGTGATCAACGGCGAGCTCGACCTGCTCAACACCTTCTCGCAGACCGGACCCCTGGCAACAACGCGCCAGCAGGACCGCGTCGTCAGCCCACCCCCGAACATCGCTTAGGACCATGGCCTCCAGCACTCTGAAGAACGTCATCGTACTCGCCGGCGGAATCTCGCACGAGCGGGACATCTCGCTTCGGTCGGGCCGCCGCGTCGCCGACAGCCTCGCCGAGCACGGCATCACCGTCGAGTCGAGAGACCCGGATGCCGCCCTCATCGACTACCTCGTCGCCACCAAGCCCGACGTCGTGTGGCCCGCACTCCACGGTGCCAGTGGCGAGGACGGCTCGTTGCGCGGCCTGCTCGAGTTCTTGAACATCCCCTACGTCGGCTCGCGCCCCGCCGAGAGCCGCATGGCCTGGGACAAGCCGACCGCCAAGATGATCGTCGAGCGCGCAGGCTTCAGCACACCGCACTCGATCACCCTGACCCGTGAGGCGTTCCGCGAACTCGGTGCAGCGAGTGTGCTGCGCACGATCTCGGCGGAGCTGCCCGTACCCGTTGTGGTCAAGCCGACCCAGGGCGGATCTGCCCAGGGCGTGAGCGTGGTGGAGGACGAGGCCGACCTTCCCAAGGCGATGGTGCATGCGTACACCTACGGGGATGCAGCGCTCGTCGAGCAGAAGATCACCGGAACAGAGATAGCCATTGGAATCATCGACACCGGCGATGGCCCCGTGGCCCTTCCCGCCGTGGAGATCGAGCCGGTCTCAGGCGTGTACGGCTACGAGGCCCGCTACAACGCCGGGGAGACGAACTTCTACACTCCCGCCCGAATCGACGCCGTGGCGGCCGCCAGAGCGGCGGGGGAGGCCCTCGGAGCCCACCGTGCTCTCGGGCTTCGACACATCTCGCGCATCGACATGATCGTCGACGGAGCGGGAACCCCGTGGTTTCTCGAGGCGAGCACCATGCCGGGGCTCACCGAGACCTCGCTGTTTCCGCTTGCCCTCGAAGCTGCCGGGCACGACATCGGCTGGGTCTACTCTGCACTGGCCGAGTCGGCCGTGCGCGACGCCCTCTAGTTCGAGAAGCCCGGCTCGCCGAGCTCCCCGAGAATGCGGTTGAGGTCGCCCACTGTCGCGAAGTCGATGACGATCGTGCCCTTGCTGGCTCCCAGTGTCACCTTGACGCGGGTGTCGAGACGGTCGCCGAGTCGCTCTGCGATCTCATCGAGCTGTCCCTGCTTCTTGCCGGCCGAGGGCTTTGCGGCTCGTGCCGGCTTCTCGCTGACCTGACCGGCTGCCGCCTCGGCGGCACGCACCGAGAGCTCCTCTGTGACGATCTTCGTCGCGAGGCGCTCCATGGCCACGGGGTCGGCGACCGACAGGATGGCGCGCGCATGGCCCGCTGTCAGCACGCCGGCAGCGACGCGGTTCTGAATCCCGGTTGGCAGCTTGAGCAGTCGAAGCGTATTGGTGATCTGCGGCCGTGAACGCCCGATCTTCGCTGCCAGCTGCTCCTGCGTGATGCCGAAGTCGGAGAGCAGCTGCTCGTAGGCAGATGCCTCTTCCAGCGGGTTGAGGTTGGCGCGGTGGAGGTTCTCCAGCAGCGCGTCGCGCAGCATGTCCTCATTCGCGGTGTTCTTGATGACGGCAGGGATGGTGGGGAGGCCGAGCTGCTTCGTCGCACGAAGCCGACGCTCACCCATGATGAGCTCATACTGCGGGCCACCCGCTACGGCGCCGACCAGCGGTCGCACCACGATGGGCTGCAGCACGCCGATCTCGCGGATGGAGACGACGAGCTCCTGAAGCTCCTCCTCCCGGAACTCCGTGCGCGGCTGCTGCGCGTTGGGCACGATGTCGTCGGGGGAGAGGCTGGCCAGTCGCGCGCCGGGCACAGCGAGAAGCTCGTCGCGCTCCTGCTTCGGAGCGGAGGGGAAGAAGACATCGACGGGGCGACCGAGGTCGTCCTCATCGCCTCCGGGGATCAGGGCGCCGATGCCTCGGCCGAGTCCGGTTCTCTTCGGTGTGGCCATCAGGCAGGTGCTCCTCGTCGTGCGAGTTCCGCGGCCGCCTCGAGGTACGAGAGCGAGCCAGGGGAGGTTGGGTCGTAGGTGATGACGCTCTGCCCGTAGCTCGGCGCCTCGGAGATGCGCACAGAACGCGGGATCACCGTGTTGAGCACCTCCTTCGGGAAGTGCTCGCGCACGTCGTCGACGACCTGGTTGGCCAGGTTGGTGCGGGAGTCGTACATCGTCAGCAGAATCGTCGAGACCGTGAGTCTCGGGTTGAGGTGCCGCTCAATGAGACGGATGTTGTTGAGCAGCTGGCTGAGGCCCTCAAGCGCGTAGTACTCGCACTGGATCGGGATCAGCACCTCGGTTGCCGCGACAAACGCGTTGATCGTGAGGAGTCCGAGCGAGGGAGGGCAGTCGATGAACACATAGTGAAAATCGATGTCGGACTGACCGAGAAAGGCCTCGAGCGCAGAACGAAGTCGCTGCTCGCGCGCCACGAGGGAGACCAGCTCTATCTCCGCACCAGCAAGGTGGATGGTGGCCGGCACGCCGTACAGGCCCTCGAACTCCGGGCTCGCCTGCACAACCTGCGACATGGGCTCGTCGTTGATGATGACGTCGTAGACGCTCACCGTGTCGGCCCGGTGCTCGATGCCGAGGGCGGTGGAGGCGTTGCCCTGCGGATCGAGGTCGATAACCAGGACGTTGGCGCCAGCCCGCGCGAGCGATGCAGCGAGGTTGACGGTGGTGGTCGTCTTTCCGACGCCGCCCTTCTGGTTGGCAACAGTGAAGATGCGGGGCTGCACAGGCAGCGGCAGCTGAGCGGCGGCGAGCGCCTGGCGGCGGCGGTTCGTCTCGGCCAGCTCGCGCGCAAGCGGGGTCGAGTCATCGAACGTCGTCGTCGGCAGGACGGCCGGAGACTCGGTGTCGACGAGATCGTCGTCAGGATGTTTCACGTGAAACCTTCTTGTTCGTGGCCGCAACGGGGCCTAGGTATGGAGCCGGAGCAGCACTGCTGACTATGCGGCGGCGGGCCGCGCGGGGGCGCAGGCCGAACGATCAGTCAACTGTAGCCCGAAAGACACGGGTGACCTCTGGCACTATCCCCTCACCGAGCACGAGAACCTCGACATCGATGAGATGGAAACGGCGGATGATCTTCTGCGCGGCCTCGATCTCGTCGTCGACGCGACCGCCCTTCATGAACAGCATCTCGCCGCCGTGAAGCAACAGGGGAGCAGTCGCCGGGATCAGGCCCTTGAGCGCCGTGACCGCTCGAGCCGTCACCTGGTTCAACGGCTTCTCGAGCTTGGCCTCCTCCGCCCTCGCCCGAACGACGGTGACGTTCTCGAGGCCGAGCTTCTGTGACTCGGCGAGGAGCCAGTCCACCCTGCGTTCCATCGGCTCGATGAGCACGAGGTGCGCGTCGGGGCGGGCGATCGCGAGCACGAGGCCGGGTAGACCGGCGCCGCTGCCCACATCTCCGACCCTGCCCGGCTTCAGCAGGGGAGCGACGAGAGCGCAGTTCAGAATGTGGCGTGTCCAGAGTCGCGGAAGTTCAAGCGGGCCGATCAGGCCGAGCTCCTCGCCGCGCTCTGCCAGATCGCTGGTGTACTCGCGGGCACGCTCGATGTGCTCGCCGAAGAGCTGCGTGGCCCCGGCTGGCTCGTCCTCTAGCGCTGGATGTTTCACGTGAAACCCTTTCACCACAATCGATGTTTCACGTGAAACATGACGAGACGCTACGCGCGGCGGATGACCGTGTGGCGGTCGCGGCCTTCACCCTCGGACTCGGAGACAAAGCCGCGCTCTGCAACGACGTCATGGACGAGCTTGCGCTCGTACGACGACATTGCCGGAAGCGCCGCGGACGACGCGCCGCCCTCGATGCGCTCGACGGCGCGGTCGACCAGAACGGTCAGCTCTGCGACACGGGCTTCCCGCGACCCGCCGACATCCAGAATGAGACGGGAGAACGATCCGGTCTTGGTCTGCACGGCAATGCGAGTGAGCTCCTGCAGCGCATTGACGGTGTCGGGCTTCGCGAGGATGCGGAGGTTCGCGGTCTCCTCCGAGGTGACGGAGACGTACGCGCGACCACCACGGGTGTCGATCTCGATGTCGCCATCCAGGTCGGCGATGTCGAGCAGCTCCTCGATGTAGTCGGCGGCGATCTCGCCCTCCTCCTCCAGCTGGCTCGGCGTGCGCTCGTCGGACTCGATGGGGGCCTGCTCTGAATCTGCTGCTGTGGCGAACTCTGTCTCGGTCACGTCACTCACTTTCTGTTACCGCCCGACTTCTTCTTGGCGCGGTTCTTGTTGACTGGCTGCTGGCGCTGCGGCTTCTTCGCCTCTTCCTCGAGGACGGAACCGACGGCATCCGGGTTCTCTTCTGCAATGCCCTTGCGCTGGCGCTGGCGGGCGAGGCGAGCCTCGCGAGCCAGTGCTGCCTCACTGCCGGGCGTCGGCATGTTGCGGATAACGATGAACTGCTGGGCCATGGTCCAGAAGTTCGACGCCAGCCAGTAGAACATCACGCCGATGGCGAAGGCGTAGCCGGAGAAGGCGAACACGAGGGGGAGCAGGTAGAGCAGGATGCGCTGCTGGCGGTACATCGGGCTCGCCTTGAGTTCAGGCGACTGGTTCTTCGACATGATCTGCAGCTTGGTGATGAACTGCGACGCGGTCATCGCGACGATCATGACAAGCGCGATGACGATGACAGCCACGTTGCCCTCTGCGGTGCTGATCGCAAGGTGAAGGGGCGCGATGTCGAACAGCGACGAGGTGCCGAACGAGGTGGACAGATCCTGGTCGAGCCAGAAGACACCGGGGTTGTGGCTGCCGTCCTTGTTCTGGTGCTGTGCTCCGTTGAGCACGGAGAAGAGGCCGAAGAAGATCGGCATCTGCAGCAGGAGGGGCAAGCACGAGCTCAGCGGGTTGGTACCGGTGCGGCTGTAGAGGGCCATCGTCTCGCGCGACATCGCCTCGCGAGAGAACTGGTCCTTCTTGCCCTTGTACTTGTCCTGGATCTTCTTCAGCTGCGGCGCTACCTCGAGCATGCGGCGCTGGCTCTTGATCTGCCGCACGAAGATCGGAATGAGGGCGGCGCGAACGACAACCGTCAGGCCGACAATCGAGAGCACCCAGGTCAGGCCGGCGTCGGGATCGAGGCCGAAGGTCGTGAAGACCCAGTGCCAGGCGACGAGGATTCCCTCGATGGCCCACTTGATGGGCCAGAGGATGAAGTCAACGGGATTGGTAGGCAAGCTCAGCCCTTTCCATGGCCGGGTGAAACGACAAAACCGAAACGTGTGATGGCGAGGTGCTCATGCTGGCGAGCGGGAACATCATCGATGCCGCCCTCTGCCCAGGGGTGGCAGCGCGCGATGCGCTTCGACCCCATCCATACGCCCCGCACCACGCCGTAGTGCTGAATGGCCTGCATCGCATAGAGCGAGCAGCTCGGGTAGTACCGGCATACATCGCCGTACAGAGGGGAGATGACGGCACGGTACCCGCGAAGAACGAGAACGCACGCATTGCGGGGGAGGAACCAGACGAACTGGAGTGCCCGGTTCATCGGCTCGTGCCCTTCTCTATCGCGACGGTGATCTCGTTGTGAAGAGTAGTCCAGTCGAGTGATGCACAGCCTGGCAGCGCCCTGACAACAACGTCGGCGCTCGTGAGTCCGTTTCCTATCGCCTCACCGGCGATCGCCCGAAGGCGACGTCGAAGACGATTGCGAACCACCGATCCACCGACGGCCTTGGATATGACAAAGCCGAAACGAGCGGGACCGGATGACGCCTGGTCAACAACGAACACCACAGAGTGGGCAGCGCTCACCCGGCGACCCCGACGCATGGTCGTGCGGAAGTCATCGCCGCGAACCACGCGATTCGGCTTGGCGAGCACAGTGGTGGCCGAAACCCGAAGTGGGTTGGAGCGAACTACGCGGACAGCTCGGTGCGACCCTTTGCGCGGCGCGCAGCGAGGATGCCACGGCCGGCGCGGGTGCGCATGCGAAGACGGAAGCCGTGCACCTTGGCGCGCTTGCGGTTGTTGGGCTGGAAGGTTCTCTTGCTCATAGCTGTATCTCCAAATACCAGCTTTTGGAGCCGGAAAGATGTGGGATGCCCGAAGGCGGAAGTCAACTGGTTAAAAATACGGGGTTAAACCCCCGCGGTCAAACCACCGCCATGCAACCGACCATTCTCCACATGTTGATAACAGGGGTTGGTAAGGACACGCGGGTAAGAACTAAGGTAAAGCGAGTTGCCCAGTTCCTTGAGAACTCGCGGCACGAATCGCTTCCAGCTAGTTACACACAGTGGATAACCCTGTGAGTAACACCGAGCCCTTGAGAGGGAACATGACCGATCCCGTGGACCCCACCCAGGGGATCTGGCAGTCGGTTCTCTCTCAGCTCACATCCGATGATCGCATCACGCCGCAGCTGCACGGGTTCATCAGCCTCGTCGAGCCGCGCGGCGTCATGGCCGGAACGCTCTACCTCGAGGTTCCGAACGAGCTGACGCGCGGCATGCTCGAGCAGCGCATCCGGCTGCCCCTCCTCAATGCGATCGCCGGTCTCGGAGATGACGTCGAGGTCACCAACTTCGCGATCGTGGTCAACCCCGATATCCAGCACGATGTGCTCGAGGACGCGCACGAGCTCAGCGACACCTCCTACATCGAGCCGGTGGTGGTTCCGTCTCCGGCCGAGGGTGCGTCGTCTGGTCGTCGATCGGACTCCCGGCTCAACCCGAAGTACAACTTCGACAACTTCGTCATCGGCGGCTCGAACCGATTCGCGCATGCTGCGGCGGTTGCCGTGGCCGAGGCGCCGGCCAAGGCATACAACCCTCTCTTCATCTACGGCGACTCCGGCCTCGGCAAGACCCACCTTCTCCACGCCATCGGCCACTATGCAGAGAGCCTCTACCCTGGCATCCGCGTTCGCTACGTGAGCTCGGAGGAGTTCACCAACGACTTCATCAACTCGATCGCCAACAACAGGGCGTCGGTGTTCCAGTCCCGCTACCGCGAGATCGACATCCTGCTCATCGACGACATCCAGTTCCTGCAGGGAAAGGACTCCACCCAGGAGGCCTTCTTCCACACCTTCAACACACTGCATGACCACAACAAGCAGGTGGTCATCACCAGCGACCTGCCGCCGAAGCACCTCACCGGTTTCGAAGACCGGATGCGGTCGCGCTTCGAGTGGGGCCTCATCACCGATGTGCAGGCACCCGACCTCGAGACCCGTATCGCCATCCTCCGCAAGAAGGCGCAGAGCGAGAAGTTCCAGGTCGGCAACGAGATCCTGGAATACATGGCATCGAAGGTGTCGTCGAACATCCGTGAGCTCGAGGGAACCCTCATCAGGGTCACCGCGTTCGCCAGCCTCAACCGCCAGCCGATCGACCTCGCCCTCGTGCAGACGGTTCTCAAAGACCTGATCACGCTCGACGATGACAACGTCATCGCGCCGGTCGACATCATCACCCACACCGCCGACTACTTCAAACTCTCTGTCGACGACCTCTATGGCTCGTCCAGGTCGCAGCAGGTCGCGACGGCACGGCAGATCGCGATGTACCTCTGCAGGGAGATGACCAACCTCTCTCTCCCCAAGATCGGCCAGCTCTTCGGCAATCGAGATCACACCACGGTGATGTACGCCAACAAGAAGATCACCGAGCTCATGAAGGAACGCCGCTCCATCTACAACCAGGTGACCGAGCTGACGAGCCGTATCAAGCAGAACCACCGGTTCACCAACAAGTAGTTAGTTTTCACACGGTGTGGAAACCCTGTGGATAACCCTCGCGACGCGCCGCTCGAGCTGTTGACGAGTCAGCGCACGATGTGGAATCCGGTCGATCGGCGAATCACACTTTCCCCGATACTCGTAGTCCGGTTCCACAAGGCGCCAACAAGTCACACCGTTGTAGTTCCCATAGCGCTCAACGCATCGTGGGAGTTACTCACAGTCTCCACAGCGGTTAATGCTCTTATCCCTTTAAAACCTTTGATTGGATGAGGGATAACCCTTGGGGTCACGCCGCCTACCTGCTGTGACAGTATTAACGCCCGGCCCACCTATGGGCCACGTGCAACATCCGACGTGACAGGGGTTACCTTCGTGAAGTTCCAGGTCAATCGCGACACCTTCAGTGAGGCGGTGTCCTTCGCCGTCAAGCTCCTTCCCCAGCGCACAACCCTGCCGATCCTGAGCGGTGTGCTGATCGAGGCCACTGCGTCGGGGCTGACCCTGTCGTCCTTCGACTACGAGGTATCAGCGCAGACCGAGATCTCCGCAGAGGTCGAGGAGCCGGGCAAGGTTCTCGTCTCCGGTCGACTTCTTGCCGAGATCGCCAGCCGGCTTCCGAACGCGCCAGTGCGATTCTCGGCCGACGAGGGTCGCATCACCGTTGCCTGTGGAACCGCAAACTTCACTCTTCCCGGAATGCCGGTCGAGGAGTACCCGACTCTTCCACAGGTCTCGACCCAGTCGGGAGTGCTGCCGGCCGAGGCGTTCTCCAATGCCATCTCGCAGGTAGCTGTCGCTGCATCCCGTGACGATGTCACCCCGGTGATCACCGGCGTGCAGCTCGAGGTGACAGAGAACAGCCTCTCGCTCGTCGCAACCGATCGATACCGCGTCGCCGTTCGCGAGATCGAATGGGATGGCGGCGACAGCACCGTCGAAGGACTCACCGCCCTCGTTCCCGCCCGCACTCTCATCGAGATCGGCAAGACCTTCGGGCACAGCGGAACCATCTCTGTCGCGATCACGAACAGCGACGAGCGAGAGCTCATCGCCTTCCAGGCCGACAAGAAGACCGTCACCTCCCTCCTCATCAAGGGCAACTTCCCCCCGGTGAAGCGACTCTTCCCCGAGGTTGTCGACAACTACGCGGTCATCAACACCGCAGAGCTCATCGAGGCGGTCCGCCGCGTCGCTCTCGTGCTCGAGCGTGAGGCGGCACTCCGCTTCAGCTTCACGGTCGACGGGCTCACCCTCGAGGCTGTCGGTTCAGAGCAGGCGCAGGCATCGGAGACGATCGATGCCTTCCTCACCGGCACCGACACGGTCGTCTCGCTCAAGCCGTCCTTCCTGCTCGACGGCCTTGGCGCGGTGCACTCCGAGTTCGTTCGCATCTCGTTCACGAAGACCGACAACCCGAACAAGCCGGGCCCCGTGCTCATCACGAGCCAGTCGTCGAAAGACCAGCCAGGCGCCGACAACTACAAGTACCTGCTGCAGCCCAACCTGCTGCTGCGCTAGACCAGCCACAACTGAAGGACATCGCCGTGCATATCGGACTCATCGGACTCGGCAAGATGGGCAACAACATGCGTGCCCGCCTGCGCAAGAGCAACATCGAGGTCACAGGCTACGACCCCAACCCCGACGTCTCCGACGTCGCCAGCCTCGCCGACCTCGCCGCGTCGCTCCCGACGCCGCGCGTCGTCTGGGTCATGGTTCCGTCTGGCGCGATCACGACGTCTGTCATCACCGAGCTCTCCGAGGTTCTCTCCGAGGGCGACCTCGTCATCGAGGGCGGCAACTCGCGGTTCACCGAGGACTTCAAGCACTCCGCGCTGCTCGCAGAGAAGGGCATCAAGTACCTTGACTGCGGCGTGAGCGGTGGAGTCTGGGGACTCGAGAACGGCTACGGCCTCATGGCCGGCGGCGAGGCATCCGACGTCGAGCGCGCCATGCCTATCTTCGACGCTCTTCGCCCAGAGGGCCCGCGGGCAGAGGGATTCGTGCATGCCGGAAAGACCGGCGCCGGTCACTACGCCAAGATGGTGCACAACGGCATCGAGTACGCACTCATGCAGGCGTGGGCAGAGGGCTACGAGCTGCTGTCCAAGCGCGACGACATCATCGAAGACGTCACGGGAACCTTCGAGGCATGGCAGCGGGGAACGGTCGTGCGGTCCTGGCTTCTCGAGCTGCTGGTGAAGGCGCTCAAGGAGGACCCGGAGTTCGTCGACATCGAGGGCTATGTCGAGGATTCGGGCGAGGGCCGGTGGACGGTAGAGGAGGCGCTCAACAACGCCGTTCCGGTTCCGACGATCAGCGCATCCATCTTCGCGCGCTTCGTCTCCCGTCAAGACGACTCTCCCTCGATGAAGGCCGTCGCAGCGCTCCGCAAGCAGTTTGGTGGGCACGCCGTCCGCAAGGCCTGAGCGGTGCTGGTCAGCCACCTCAGTCTTCGCGACTTCCGTAACTACGAGTCGGCAGAGCTTGCACTCGGCGCGGGAGCGAATCTGTTCGTCGGCAGCAATGGCCAGGGCAAGACCAACCTCGTCGAGGCGATCGGCTATCTGAGCACCCTCGGATCGCACCGCGTGTCTGCGGACGGCGCGATGATCCGGCAGGGCACCGACTCGGCGATCGTGCGCGCGCGCATCGAGCACGGCGAGCAGTCGGTGCTGCTCGAGGTGCAGATCAACAGGACGGGAGCCAACCGCGCGCAGGCCAACCGCGGTGCGATCAAGCCGAGAGAGCTGCCCCGCTACTTCTCCAGCGTGATCTTCGCGCCGGAGGACATCATGCTCGTGCGCGGCGATCCATCCGGTCGGCGCCGCTTCCTCGACGAGTTGCTCGTGCTGCGCTCGCCGCGCATGAGCGCGGTGATGACCGACTACGACCGAGTGCTTCGGCAGCGCAACACCCTGCTCAAGTCGGCGCGGGCATCGAACGTCTCGCAGCTGACAACCCTCGAGATCTGGGACGAGCGACTCGTCGCGTTCGGGTCGGCCATCATCGAGGCGCGGAGTTCGCTCGTGGCAGAGCTCACGCCAGAGGTGGCGAAAGCGTATGCGGCGGTTGCCGGCGCCGACCACGAGGCGGCCCTCAGCACCTTCCTCAGCATCCACTCGAAATCCAGCGAGGATGACGCGGAGCCCGAGAGCGCCGCCCTCCGCGGCGGGGCCATCAGCGCGACCGCCGCCGCCGCAGATTTTCGCGCGGCGCTCGCGCGCCTTCGGCGCGCCGAACTGCAGCGGGGTGTGACGCTCGCAGGCCCCCACCGGGACGACCTCGTGCTGCAGCTCAACGGACTCCCCGCGCGCGGGTATGCGAGCCACGGGGAGTCATGGTCGTTCGCCCTCGCCCTCAAGCTCGCCTCGGCGGAGGTACTGCGACGCGATGCGACGCGCGGCGACCCTGTGCTCGTGCTCGACGACGTCTTCGCAGAGCTCGACGAGTCGCGGCGCGGCCGCCTTGCGGCGGCCGTGGGTGGTTTCGAGCAGGTGCTGATCACCGCCGCTGTGTTCGACGATGTTCCCGCAGACCTCGTGGGACGCGTGGTGCGAATCCGGGCCGGTCGCGTTCTCGAGGAGGGTGAGGAATGAGCGATCCGATCCAGCCGGGACGCGAGACCGACGAGGCCCGCGCGGTCTACGCGCGCTTTCGCCGCATCTTCGGAGACCAGAGCAAGACCTCCCGCGATGCACGACGCAGGGCGACGCGCGAACCAGGGGCAACCGTGCCCTTCGGTGCCGGTCGCGACCCCGCCGGCCTCGGCGACGTGATCGACGGACTCACCGCGAAGCTGGGATGGAACTCCTCGCTCGCGCAGTCGGAGCTGCTCACGACCTGGGCGGAGATCGCCGGCGCAGAGACCGCAGAGCACTCGACTCCGGTGGGAATCGAGGATGGCGTACTGACCGTTCAGTGCGACTCGACGGCCTGGGCAACCCAGCTGCGGCTGATGCGATCGCAGATCGGAACGAGGATCGCGCAGCGCTTTCCAGACGCGGGCATCCAGTCGGTGCGCTTTGAAGGGCCTAACGCCCCTTCGTGGAAAAGAGGCCCCAGAGCGATTCCAGGGCGGGGTCCTCGCGATACCTACGGCTAACTAGGCAAATCTGGTCACTGGGGACACGAAAATCCCCCAGATCGCCGATTTTCGGCGAACGGCATGCTCTATTTGGTAGACTCCAATCGCTGTCGACTGCGTTCAATCGAACCTCACCGTCGAATGGCGCACGTACTGAAAACGGTTGGAGCCTGTACTCACGATGACATCGACGCCCTCAGAGTCAGAGACCAACGACAGCTACGGCGCCGACCAGATCCAGATCCTCGAAGGACTCGAGGCGGTGCGCAAGCGCCCCGGTATGTACATCGGCTCTACCGGCCCGCGCGGACTCCACCACCTGGTCTACGAGGTCGTCGACAACTCCGTCGACGAGGCCCTCGCCGGCCACTGCGACACGATCAGCGTCTGGATCCGCCAAGACGGCTCCGTGCGCGTGCGCGACAACGGCCGCGGCATCCCGGTCGACCTCAACAAGCAGGAGAACAAGTCGAGCGTCGAGGTCGTCATGACGATCCTCCACGCCGGCGGCAAGTTCGGCGGTGGCGGCTATGCGGTATCCGGTGGCTTGCACGGCGTCGGCATCTCCGTCGTGAACGCGTTGTCGAGCGAGGTCGAGACAGAGGTGCGCCGCCAGGGCTACGTCTGGCGCATCAGCTTCCGCGACGGTGTTCCCATCGCCCCGCTCGAGCGCGGCGAGGAGACGACAGAGACCGGAACCCAGCAGACCTTCTGGCCGAGCAAAGAGACCTTCGAGACCGTCGAGTTCGACTACGAGACGCTCCGCGCGCGATTCCAGCAGATGGCCTTCCTCAACAAGGGCCTGTCGATCACCCTCACCGACGAGCGCGGCGAGGAAGACGTCGAAGTCACCTACCTCTACGAGAAGGGCCTCGTCGACTACGTCGAGTACCTCAACAAGGCGAAGCACGCCGACCTGATCCACGAGGAGATCATCTCGTTCGAGTCGGAGGCCCCCGACAAGAAGATCTCGCTCGAAGTGGCCATGCAGTGGACCAACGCGTACAACGAGAGCGTCCACACCTACGCCAACACCATCAACACCCACGAGGGTGGAACCCACGAAGAGGGGTTCCGTGCCGCCCTCACCACGCTCGTCAACAAGTACGCGCGGGAGAAGGGCATCATCAAGGAGAAGGACGAGAACCTCTCCGGTGACGACGTTCGCGAGGGTCTGACCGCCGTCATCTCCGTCAAGCTCGCCGAGCCGCAGTTCGAGGGCCAGACGAAGACGAAGCTCGGCAACACGGAGGCGAAGGCATTCGTGCAGCGCGTCGCAGGCCAGGAGCTCGGCGACTGGTTCGATCGCAACCCGACGCAGGCGCGCGATGTGATTCGCAAGGCGATCCAGGCATCCCAGGCTCGCATCGCAGCGCGCAAGGCGCGAGAGCAGACCCGCCGTAAGGGGCTGCTCGAGTCGGGTGGTATGCCGGGCAAGCTGCGCGACTGCTCGAGCAAAGACCCGTCACTGAGCGAGATCTTCCTCGTCGAGGGCGACTCGGCAGGCGGCTCTGCCGTTCAGGGTCGCAACCCTGAGTTCCAGGCGATCCTGCCGCTGCGCGGCAAGATCCTCAACGTCGAGAAGGCACGGCTCGACCGGGCTCTCGCCAACAACGAGGTGCAGGCGATGATCACGGCGTTCGGCGCCGGCATCGGCGAGGACTTCGATCCGGAGAAGGCCAGGTACCACAAGATCGTGCTCATGGCCGACGCCGACGTCGACGGCCAGCACATCACCACGCTCATCCTCACGCTGCTGTTCCGCTACATGCGCCCGCTCATCGACCACGGCTATGTTTACCTCGCCCAGCCGCCGCTCTACCGGCTGAAGTGGTCGAACGCAGAGCACCAGTACGTCTACACCGACCGGGAGCGCGACGCGGTGCTCGAAGACGGCCTCGCCAAGGGCAAGCGCATTCCCAAGGACAACGGAATCCAGCGTTACAAGGGCCTCGGTGAGATGGACTACACCGAGCTGTGGGAGACCACCATGAACCCGGCGACCCGCACGCTCCTCCAGGTCACTCTGGATGACGCTGCCGCGGCCGACGAGATCTTCTCCACCCTCATGGGCGACGACGTGGAGGTGCGGCGCAACTTCATCCAGCGCAACGCCAAAGACGTGCGCTTCCTCGACATCTGATCTCGACTAGCTCGATCACCGAAAGCGAACCATGGCTGACGTAACACCCCCAGACGACTCGACCCCCGTCGAGCCGACCTTCGAGAAGGCCGTCGTCGACACCCGTCACGACAAGGTCGACCAGATCGACCTGCAGCTCGAGATGCAGCGCTCGTACCTCGACTACGCGATGAGCGTCATCGTCGGTCGCGCGCTGCCAGAGGTGCGCGACGGCCTCAAGCCCGTGCATCGCCGTGTCATCTACGGCATGTACGACGGTGGCTACCGCCCCGACAAGGGCTTCAACAAGTGCACTCGCATCGTCGGCGACGTGATGGGCCAGTTCCACCCGCACGGTGACTCCTCCATCTACGACGCACTCGTGCGCCTCGTGCAGCCGTGGAGCCTTCGCTACCCCCTCGCTCTCGGCCAGGGCAACTTCGGCTCGGCCGGCAACGACGGCGCCGCGGCCATGCGCTACACCGAGACGAAGATGTCGCCGCTCGCCATGGAGATGGTGCGCGACATCGACGAGGAGACAGTCGACTTCGTCGACAACTACGACGGTAAGACGCAGGAGCCGTTCGTGCTCCCCGCGCGCTTCCCCAACCTTCTGGTCAACGGCTCCGTCGGCATCGCGGTCGGCATGGCAACCAACATCCCGCCGCACAACCTCCGCGAGGTCTCGGCCGGCGCGCTGTGGGCGCTCGAGAATCCGGAGCTGTCGCGCGAGGAGCTGCTCGAAGGCCTTATCCAGCGCATCAAGGGACCAGACTTCCCCACCGGCGCGCAGATCCTCGGCATCAAGGGAATCCAGGATGCGTACCGCACTGGTCGCGGCTCCATCACCATGCGCGCCGTCGTCACGGTCGAGGAGCTGCAGGGCCGCACGGCTCTCGTCGTCACCGAGCTTCCCTACCAGGTGAACCCCGACAACCTGGCCCAGAAGATCGCGGACCTCGTCAAGGAGGGCAAGCTCTCCGGCATCGCCGACATCCGCGACGAGACCTCCGGCCGTACCGGCCAGCGCCTCGTCATCGTGCTCAAGCGCGACGCGGTTGCCAAGGTCGTGCTCAACAACCTCTACAAGCACACGCAGCTGCAGGAGAACTTCGGTGCCAACATGCTGGCGATCGTCGACGGGGTTCCGCGCACGCTGCCCATCGACGGCTTCATCACCCACTGGATCGACCACCAGATCGAGGTGATCGTTCGACGCACCACCTTCCGGCTTCGCAAGGCTGAGGAGCGCGCCCACATCCTTCGCGGCTACATCAAGGCGCTCGACGCCCTCGACGAGGTCATCGCGCTCATCCGCCGGTCGGCCACGACAGAGGATGCCCGCGACGGCCTCATGGAGCTGTTGTCGATCGACGAGCTGCAGGCGCGCGCGATCCTCGACATGCAGCTGCGCCGCCTCGCTGCCCTCGAGCGCCAGAAGATCATCGACGAGCACGACGAGCTCGAGCGACTGATCGCGACCTACCTGCACATCCTCGCCACGCCGGCAGAGCAGCGCTCGATCGTGCGCGAGGAGCTCACCGAGATCGTCGACCGCTTCGGTGACGACCGCCGCACGGAGATCATGTTCGGCTTCGACGGTGACATGAGCGTCGAAGACCTCATCCCAGAAGAGGAGATGGTCGTCACCGTCACCCGGGGCGGATACATCAAGCGCACCCGCAGCGACAACTACCGTTCGCAGCATCGCGGCGGCAAGGGCGTCAAGGGAGCGCAGCTGCGGGCGGATGACGTGGTCGAGCACTTCTTCGTCACGACCACGCACCACTGGCTGCTGTTCTTCACCAACACCGGCCGGGTGTACCGCTCGAAGGCATACGAGGTGCAGGAGGCCGGCCGCGACGCCAAGGGCCAGCACGTCGCCAACCTCCTCGCCCTCCAGCCCGGGGAGGAGATCGCCCAGATCCTCGACATCCGCGACTACGCAGCGGCGAAGTACCTCGTGCTTGCCACCCGCGGCGGTCTCGTCAAGAAGACCGCGCTGTCGGAGTACGACACCAACCGCACGGGTGGCATCATCGCCATCAACCTGCGCGAGGGCGACGAGCTCACCTCGGCGATGCTCGTGGAACCGGAGCAGGATGTGCTGCTGGTGTCTCGCAAGGGCATGTCCATTCGCTTCACCGCCTCGGATGACGCGCTGCGCCCCATGGGACGCTCGACCTCCGGAGTCATCGGCATGCACTTCCGCGGAGAGGACCAGCTGCTGAGCGCCAGCGTCGTCGCCGACGCCGGCTACGTGTTCGTCGTCACCGAGGGCGGCTTCGCCAAGCGCACTGCTGCCGACCAGTACCGCGTGCAGAACCGCGGCGGGCTGGGCATCAAGGTCGCCAAGCTGCAGGAGGCGCGCGGCGATCTCGCTGGCGCCCTCATCGTTGAGGATGACGACGAGGTCCTTGTGGTTCTTGCCAGCGGCAAGGTGGTACGGTCTAGCGTGGCCGAGGTCCCCGCCAAGGGACGCGACACCATGGGCGTCGTTTTCGCCCGATTTGCGGACGACGACAGGATCATCGCACTCGCTAAGAACAGCGAGCGCAATCTGGAGAATCAGGAAGGCGAGACCGACGAGCAGGCGCTGCCTGCCGAGGCCACGACCTCCGAGAAAGACGAGGCAGTAGATGAGTAGCGTCGCAGAACAGTTGCAGCGAAAATCACAGAAGCCGGTAGCGACCAAACAGGTTCGCCTCAAGCTTGTCTACATCGACTTCTGGTCGGCGGTGAAGCTCTCGTTCCTCGTCGCCGTATCGCTCGGCATCGTGCTGATCGTCGCAACAGTGCTGATCTACCTCGTGCTGCAGTCGACCGGTGTGTTCGGCAAGCTCGACGACCTGCTGAGCGACATCCTCACCGAGGACTTCAGCATCTCGCAGAGCTTCTCGCTGCTGACGGTCACGTTCTTCTCGTTCATCGTCGCGCTGCTCAACACGGTGGTCGGCACCGCGCTTGGCGCCGTCACCAGCATTCTCTACAACTTCAGCGTCCGCCTCACCGGCGGACTCCTGGTTGGCTTCACGAACAACTGACGCGCGAGCCGAGCGCAGAGCTCGGCGCCGCGACAGATCGAGTGACCGGCCCTTCCGGCCGGTTGTATCGAGACCCATTAAGGCTCTCGATTACTCGATTCACCAAGGGTGCGATACTCTCGTATCTGCCCAACGGGGGTATAGCTCAGGCGGTTAGAGCGCTTCGCTGATAACGAAGAGGTCCCAGGTTCAAGTCCTGGTACCCCCACTGGAATCCCCACAAAGGATTCCTTCCGGGGCCTTAGCTCAATTGGTAGAGCGCCTGCTTTGCAAGCAGGAGGTCAGGAGTTCGATTCTCCTAGGCTCCACACGATATTCATCCGCCCCGCCGCTCCTGCGGCGGCCGCGGTTGAAACTCCCGCCGACACTTTTGTGGGCGCAAGGAAAAGACCCGAGGCCACTGGCCCCGGGTC
>NZ_JBXMIS010000016.1:0-38643 GCF_057073975.1 Conyzicola sp.
GACCGGACCTCTGCAGCCCGCGGCGATCGCGTTCTACGAGAAGCGCGGCTACGAGCCGACGGGCGCCTTCGGCTCGTACCTCGAGGCAGAGAACTCGCTGTTCTTCGCGAAGACGCTCTAGGGCTTCTGGAGGGGTCCCAAACTGTCGCTATCTCGCGATCGTGCCGACAGATTGGGCCCCCTCGATGCAGCGAGGGTCACGCCGCAGGCAGCTCCTCGACCGAGTAGTACACCGGAAGGCCGCGCTCACGGGCGATCGCGACATCCTGGTCGGCGCCCTTCGACTCGCCCGGCAGGCGCAGCACGGCGTCGCAGTGCTGCAGCAGGCGCTCGGCGGTTGGGTACATGATTTTGGAGGCGATCGGGTCGGCGATCGAGGTTCCGCCCGCACCGCGCAGCACGGGCAGCGCGACCCACTCCCCGATCATCGGGATGTGCCCGGCCTCGAACACCGGCCACGCGGCCTGCTCGAGGCGGGCGAGGTTGGCATCGAGCAGGGCGGGGTCGTCGTTGGTGCCCGAGCGGTATGGGCCGGCAATGAGGATCAGCATGGGTTTCGTCATGCCGTGACCATAACGTGCAGAAACGTGCAAAAGCAAGTAGGATTGTGACATGCTCGCTGCAGAACGCCAGGCCTTCCTGCTCGCACGCCTCGCCCGCGATGGCAAGCTCGTCGCCCGCGACCTGGCGGCAGAGCTCGGCATCTCTGAAGACAGCGTGCGCCGCGACCTGCGCGAGCTCAGCGCTGCCGGCCTCGCCCAGCGCGTCTACGGTGGGGCGTTGCCGGTGTCCCCGGCGATCGCCGACCTCGCCACCCGCGAGACCATCTCGGTCGAGGGCAAGAGCCGTGTCGCCGCGCTGGCCGCCGCGCTGGTGAAGCCGGGCATGACCGTCATCCTCGACGGGGGCACCACGGCTCTCGCCGTCGTCGCCGCGCTGCCGGCCGGGCTTCAGGCCACCGTCGTCACGCACAGCCCCGTGATCGCGAGCGCGCTCATCGGCACGAGCCTCGAGGTCTACCTCATCGGCGGGCGGCTGTTCCACCACTCGGGCGTCACGAGCGGTGCGGCCGCAGCGGAGGCGGTCGCTGGCGTCAGCGCCGACCTGTTCCTGCTCGGCGTGACAGGAGTGCACGCGGATGCCGGCCTCACCACCGCAGACGCCGACGAGGCCGCGATGAAGCGGCTGCTCTGCCGTCGCGCCGCCGAGACCTGGGTGCTCGCAAGCGCGGAGAAGGTCGGGGCAGCCTCGGCGTTCACGGTGGTCGGCCTCGACGAGGTCGCCGGCATCCTCACCGATGCCGCCGCCGACCACCCAGCGATCGTCGCGCTGGAGGCCGGCGGCGTGATCGTCAGGCGGTAGCCTCGGCGGTCTTCGCTGCGGCGCGCTCCGCCTTGCGCTCGCGGCGACCCTCCACCAGGTAGTACAGCGTCGGCAGCACCACGAGGGTCAGGATCGTCGACGAGATAAGGCCGCCGATCACGATGATCGCGAGCGGCTGCGAGATGAAACCGCCGTTGCCGGTTACACCGAGGCCGAGCGGGGTGAGCGCGGCGATCGTGGCGACCGCGGTCATGAGGATGGGGCGAAGGCGTCGCGCCGCGCCGTGCACAAGCGAGTCGCGCACCGACATGCCCCGCTCGCGGTATTGGTTGACGAGGTCGATAAGCACGATGGCGTTCGTCACGACGATGCCGACGAGCATGAGCAGCCCGATGAACGAGGAGACGCCGAGCGGGATTCCCGATGCCACCTGCAGCAGGATCGCCCCCGTTGCCGCGAACGGCACCGACACGAGCAGCAGCAGCGGCTGGCGCAGCGACTTGAACGTCGCGACCATGACCACGTAGACGATGAGGATCGCGACGAGCAGCGCCAGCGAGAGCTGCGAGAACGCGTCGCTCTGCTGCGAGGTCACACCGCCGAGCTTCGCCTCTGCGCCCGCCGGGAGGTCGGCCTTGTCAACGGCCTGCTGCACCAGGGCCGAGGCGCTGCCAACGTCATCGCTGCCCGGCGTGACACTCACGGTGGCACTGCGCACGCCCTTGATGGTCGTGACGCTCGACGGCCCGTCGACCTCCTCGATCGTGGCCAGCTCGCTGAGCGGCACGAGGCCCGTGGCGGTCGGCACCAGGAAGTCCTCCAGCTCCGCGACGGTCGTCGGCGCCTTCTCGTTGGCGATGTAGATCGATAGCGTCTTCTCGTCGATCACGACGGAGCCGACGGTGCTCGGGTTCATCGCCGCGGTCACGATGCCGCCGACCGCGATCTCGCTGAGGCCCGCACGAGCCGCCTTCTCGCGGTCCACCTCGACAGCGAGGTATGGCTGCGAGACCGAGAGGTTGCTTGTCGCCTCGGCGACCACATCCAGATCGCGCACCTCGGTCAGGATCGCGTTGGATGCCGCGCGCAGGTCGGCATCGGAGTTGGCCGTGATGTTGACGGCGATGTCGCTCGACGCGAAGCCGGAGCCGCTGGCTGCCAGCGTTACCTCTCCCGCGTCGTCGAGGTCGGCGACGGCGTCACGCACCTGCTTCTGCAGCTTCACCTGGTCGACGGTCGGGTCGGTGGTCAGCGAGAAGCTCGCACTGCCGGAGCCGCTGAACGCGGCGCGCAGCGAGCTGCCGCTCGAGCCGAGCGATAGCTGCACGATCTCGACGCCGTCGATGTCGAGCAGCACAGACTCCAGCCGCTTCGCGGCCTTGTCCTGCTCCGCAAGGCTCGTGCCGAGCGGAAGGGTCTGCGTGACGGTGAGCGTGTTCTGCCCGCTGTCGCCGATGAAGTTCGTCTTGAGGAACGGCGCCGCCGCACCCGTGCCCGCGAGCACGAGCACCGCGAGCAGGATCGTGACGACCGGTCGCCGAAGGGTCCAGTGGATCACGGGGAGGTACGCGCGCTGCAGCCGGTTCGGCGTCGACAGCTCGTCGTTCTCCCCGGGGGTGTGGGCTCCCGGATGCGCGGCCTTCGACCCGAGGAACCAGTAGGCGAGCACCGGAACGATCGTCAGCGAGACGAACAGCGATGCCGCGAGCGCGATCGCGATCGTGAGGGCGAACGGACGGAACAGCTCGCCGGTGATGTCGCCGACGAGGGCGAGCGGGAGGAACACCGCAACGGTCGTGACCGTGGATGCCGTGACGGCACCGGCCACCTCGCGCACGGCCGTCTTGATCGCGTCGAGCTTGCTCTCGCCGAGGGAGATGTGCCGCTTGATGTTCTCGATGACGACGATCGAGTCGTCGACGACGCGGCCGATCGCGATCGTCAGGGCGCCGAGCGTGATGATGTTGAGGGTGTAGCCAGAGACCCACATGCCGATGAAGGTCACGAGCACCGAGACCGGGATCGAGATCGCGGTCACAAGAGTGGAGCGCAGCGAAAGCAGGAAGACGAGGATGACGAGCACGGCGAAGAGGAGGCCGAGCAGTCCCTCGGTCGTCAGGCTCGCGATCGACTCCTCGATGAACGGCGCCTGGTCGAAGACGACGGTGATCTTCGTGTCGCCGCCGATCGACTCCTCGATCTCCGGGATGAGCTCGCGCACCAGCTCCGACACCGAGACGGTGTTGCCGTCGGGCGACTTGGTGACGGCGATGGTCACCGATGGGTCGCCGTTGACGCGGGAGATGCCGGTGACCGGGTCAGGGCCGACCTCGACCGTGGCGATGTCGCCGATGGTCGTGAACGTATTCGCGGCGACGAGTGGCAGCGAGGCGAGGTCGTCGGTCGAGCCGAGCCGGGATCCGGCCTGCACGGTGAGCGTCGAGCCGTCCTCTGTGATCGAGCCGGCTGGCAGCAGCACACCGTTCGCATCGAGGGCATCGCGGATGTCCTTGGTGGTGACGCCGGCCGTGAACATGGCCGCGTCATCCGGGCTGATCGTCACGCGCTGGGTCTCTGCGCCGAGCAAGGACGCGTCGCTCACGCCCTCGAGCTGGCGGATGTCGGCGAGAACGGAACCGTTGATGGCTGCCGCGAGGTCGGCGTCATCGAGGTCGCTCGTGACGGCGAGCTGGATGACGGGGAGGTCGCTGAAGCTGAACGTGAGCACCTGCGGGTCGACGTCGGCCGGCAGCTGCGACTCGATGCGGTTGATCGCGAGCTGCACCTTCTGCTCTGCCGTGGCGATGTTGGTGCCGTAGCTGAACGATGCGGTGATCGAGGAGAAGTTCGTGTTCGACGTCGCTGTCGTGCCCTCGAGGCCGGCGATGCCCTGGATGGCGGTCTCGATCGGGGTCGACACGTCGGTGTTGACGACCTCGGGCGACGCACCCGGGTATGCCGTGATGATGAAGATGTTGGGCAGCGAGAGCGAGGGGATGAGCTCCTGCTTGAGGTTCGACAGCGCGACGCCGCCGAAGACCCCGATGACGATCGTGACGAGCGCGATGAGTGCGCGGTTGCGCAGGCTGAAGACGGAAAGAAGGTGCAACGGAATCCCCTTGGGTGCTGTGTGCTGTGAGATGCACAGCGCTGTGCACTCGAATTATCCCGCGCACGCAGCACCCGGCGCGTACTCCCCGGGGATTATCAGTCGACTACACGACGTCGGCGAGATACCCCGTGTCGATGAGCGCACTGTGGCCGACGGTCGCCCACGCCTCGCGGAGGGCGGCGACCCCGCGATCCGTCTCCTCCGCGGTGTAGCCGAACGGGATGCGGATGAACCGCTCGAACGCCCCGTCGATTCCGAACCGCGGCCCGGCTGCGAGCAGCAGCCCGTGCGTGCGCGCCGCGAGCGTCAGCTGGGAGCTCACCTCCTGGCCGAGGCCGACCCACGTGGTGAGCCCGCCGTCGACGTGGGGGATGCTCCACTCGGGGAACGCCTGCCGCAGCGCGGCCGTGAGGTGGTCGCGCCCCGCTCGCAGCTGCTCGCGGCGGGTGTCGATGATGCTGTCGAAGTCGTCGAAGAGGTGCTTGACGACGAGCTGCTCCATGATCGGGGTGCCGAGGTCGGTGGCCGATCGCACCCGCACGAGCTTCTGGATGAGCTGGCGCTCCGCGCGGATCCAGCCGACGCGCACCCCGCCCCACACGCTCTTGCCGACCGAGCCGATGAGCACCGCCGGGCCGTAGGCGGCGAGGGGAAGGGCATCCCACGGCCGGTCGATGCTGAGCTCTGCCATCGTCTCGTCGGCCACGAGCACGGTGCCCTGCCGCTCTGCCAGCTGCACGAGCTTCTGCCGTAGCTCCGGGCGCATCGACTGGCCGGTCGGGTTGTGGAAGTCGGGCATCATGTAGCCGAGCGCCGGGCTGGTGCGCTGGATCGCCTGCTCGAGCGCCGACTCATCCCACCCCTCCGCCGTCGTCACGTTGACCGGCACGAGTCGTGCGCCCGTGAGGCGAAGCGCCTCGAAGGCGTGCGGATAGCTCGGCGTCTCGACAAGGGCGCTGTCGCCGCGGCCGAGCAGGGTGCGGCTCAGCAGGGCGATCGCGTGCTGCGCGCCGATCGTCACCATGACCTGCTCCGGCTCCGTCGGGAGGCCCCGAGCGGTGTAGCGGTCGGCGATCGCCGCGCGCAGCGAGGTGAGGCCGATGGGATCGAAGCCCGACTCGCCGAGATGGGCCGGCAGTTCTGCGGCGGCCCGGCGGGCGGCATCCACAATCGCTGGGATGGCGGGCAGCGTCGCCTTGCTGAAGTCGAGGTAGCCGCTCGCCGCGTTCTCGATCATGACGGGGGCGCGGTGGGGAAGGCGCGCGACACTGCCAGATCCGCGGAAGCTGTCGAGGTAGCCGGCGTCGCGCAGCTCGCCGTAGGCGGCGGTGACGGTCGTGCGGCTCACACCGAGCTGGCTGGCGAGGTCGCGCTCCGCGGGGATGCGGGTGCCGACGGGTACGCGGCCGTCGAGAATGAGCAGCCGGATGCGGTCGGCAAGGGCCACATAGGCCGCAGCCGTGGCCGATTCCCGCCATCCACGCAGCATTGAGGCCAATATGCGGGCCGAAATGGATGCCATGTGTCCACCTTAGGGCAATTGGCTATATATCCCCAGTCCAATCACCCGCTTTGATGGCCACATGCACACCAGACGGATCATCCAGTTGCTCGTCGGCCTCTTCCTCTACGGAGTCGCCATCTCGATGATGGTGCGCGCCGGGATCGGCGTCGGTCCGTGGGACGTGCTGTCGCAGGGCCTCTCGCTGCGCACCGGACTCGCCTTCGGCGTCGTGACCAACCTCGTCGGGCTCGTCGTGCTTCTGCTGTGGATCCCGATCCGCCAGCGGCCGGGTGTCGGCACCGTGCTCAACGTGCTGCTCGTCGGCACGAGCGCCCAGATCGGCCTCTCGTTCATCCCCGCCCAGACGGAGGTATGGGCCCAGGCCCTCGTCTTCGCCGGCGGGCTCGCCCTGCTCGCCGTCGCGACCGGCCTCTACATCGGAGCCGGATACGGCCCCGGCCCGCGCGACGGGCTCATGACCGGCATCCACAAGCGCTGGGGCACGCCGATCTGGCTCGTGCGCACCGTCATCGAGCTCACCGTGCTGGCGATCGGGTGGATGCTCGGCGGCACTGTCGGCAGCGGCACCATCGCCTTCGCCCTGCTGATCGGCCCCATGTGCAACGTCACCATCCCGCTCCTGCGGGTGCCGGTGCCGGTCACAGAGAAGGAACTGGTGACGACATGATGCTGCTCTCCATCTCCGCCATCGTCGTGTGGTCGACCATCGCGACCATCGAGCTGGTGCGACGCGACGGCTACGGACCCGTGCCGTTCGACCCGCACTACGACTCGACCCGTGCGGGATACCCGTCGATCGCCCGAACGTTCTAGCTGGTGAGCTGGGGTCGCGCTGCGGCCCCAGCCACGGCATCCGGTGTGGCGTTGTCTAGCTCGAGCACTCCGGAGTAGTACTCGATCTTGCGCTCGAGAAACTGCAGGCTCTCGCGGTCGGCCTCCATGCGGGCGGTGAGGGAGACGCGGTAGCGCGCGAGCATCTCCACCCGCTCTGCGATGGTGTGGTCTCCGGCGTGCGTGAGCTCGACGAAGCGCTTCATCTCGCGAATCGGCATGCCGGTGCCACGCAGCAGCTGAAGGAATCTGATCCAGCCGAGGTCGTCCTCCGTATAGCGGCGATGACCAGAGCTGCCCTTCGCGATCTCATGCAGCAGCCCTTCCCGCTCGTAGTAGCGCAGGGTGTGCTTCGAGATGCCCATGCGCTCTGCGGCCTGGTCGATGCTGAGCTCAGTCATGCGCATACGGTACGTCTTCGAGTGCACTCGAAGTCAAGGGGATCTGGCATGCGGTTGACTTCGAGCGCGCTCGAAGTCCTACCGTCGCCGCATGACAAACGCACTCCAGTTCGGCACGACCGACACCTACCTGACCCCCATCGCACTTGGCGCCATGGTCTTCGGCACCCAGACCCCAGAGGATGAGGCGCGCCGCATCCTCGATCACTTCATCTCCGAGGTGACGCCCCGTTTCACCGCCCCCGACGGAACCCCCGCCCGCGGCATGGTCGACACGGCCGACTGCTACTCGTGGTGGGACGTTCGCGGAGACCGCGGCGGCCACAGCGAGGCGGTGCTCGGCCGCTGGCTCGCCGACTCAGGAAAGCGCGAGGCCGTCTTCCTCTCGACGAAGGGCACCGCACTCATCGACGACATCGATGCCGTGTGGCACGGCGACCGCGTCGCCGAATGGCAGTTCGTCGAACCGCATTTCGTCGGGGCGTCTCCACAGGTGCTGCGCGATTCGCTTGCCGCATCCCTGATTCGCCTCGGTGTCGACAAGGTCGACCTGTACTACAACCACGTCGACGACCGCTCGACGCCGCTCGAGGCCTCGGTCGGCACCTTCGCTTCGTTCATCGAGGATGGCCGCATCGCCAACTACGGCTGGTCGAACGTGACAACCTGGCGGCTCGCCCAGATCCGCGCGATCGCCGAGGCGAACGGCTGGCCGCAGCCCGCTGCCCTGCAGCAGGAGCACTCGTACCTCCGGCGTCGCGCTGGCCTTCGCCACAACTCCATCGTCGACGGAGAGCAGTTCGACTACCTCGAGGAGTATCCCGACCTGCAGCTCGTCGCCTACTCGCCGCTGAGCAAGGGCGTGTTCTCGAACACCGCCCGACGGGCGTCGACCTCCCCAATCATGCGGCCATATAACGGGCCGGATGCCGAGGCACGTTTCGCCGCGGTCGACTCCGTCGCGGGGCAGACCGGTGCCACCGGCAACCAGGTCGTGCTGGCGTGGATGATGGCTCGCTCGACGCCGCGAGTCCTTCCGCTCATCGGCCCGCGCACCTGGGACCAGTACCTCGAGAACATCGAGGCGCTCGACGTCGAGCTGAGCGCAGACCAACTGGCCGAGCTCGACGCGGCGGGAGCGTAGACCCGGGGTATGCATCCCCCGGGTCGCGACTACAGGTTGCGGTCGGCGTACTCCGCCAGCGCATCGCGCACGAAGGAGGCGCCGGCCGCTCCGCCATAGTTCTTCGCGAAACGCTCGTCTGCGACGTACATCTCGCCGAGCCCGACGAAGTACTCCTTCGTGGGTGCGCCGTTGTGCTGCGGCGTGCCGGGGATTCCCGACAGCCAGTCGAACTGGCGCTGCGCGAGCGCCTGCGCCTCGTCGCTGTCGGGGCTGACCCCGCTGGCTGCCGCGGCGATCCAGTCGGAGATCAGGGTCTCCATGCGGGTCGTCCAGTCCCGCTTCTCGTGCGCGCTCATCGAGGTCCACCACGCGTCGCTCTTCGCGTACGCGTCCGTGCCCCAGCGCGCCTCGACCTCATCCTTGTACTCGGTGTGGTCGAAGCCATCGAACATGTTCTCTGCCATCAGTTGTTCACCTCCTTCCATTGTGAGGATCGTGGTCTCGACACTCGAGATCTGCCGCGCGAGCCGCTCGCGCTCCTGCTGCAGCCACTCCAGGTGGGTGCGCAGGGCGGCGGCGTCATCCGCGTGCCCGGCGAGCACCTCCGCAATGGCCTGCAGCCCGAGCCCGAGCTCACGCAGCAGGAGGATGCGCTGCAGTCGCGTGAGCGCCGCCTCGTTGTAGTACCGGTATCCGTTCGCGCCGATGCGGCTCGGGGCGAGCAGCCCGATGTCGCCGTAGTGGCGCAGCGTGCGGCTCGTGGTTCCGCTTAGTCGCGCGATGTCTTGAATGGACCAGTCCATGTCATCCTCCTTCCGTTGTGTCGTTCACCACGGTAAAGGTTGACGCTGCGTCAAGGTCAAGCGCCCAACGTGAACTCATGTCACGCAGATCGATGTTCACGGGGCTGGGAGGGTCGATTCGAGTTACATCAACGCAGGATCGCCGGCGGCGAGAAGACGAGTTAAGGGAGAACCCTGATTGCGTCCCCTCGAAACGCGATATATCTTGAGTTATACAAGACGCGATATAGCGCGAGTTCAGGGAGAGAACCATGGCAGAACAGAAGTGGCTCGTCGAAGGCGAGAAGCACATCGAGCTTGGGCCGATCCGTCGGCTCAAGGTGAGCCTCGTCGGCGGCCAGGTCGACATCATCGCCCACGATGAGCCGACGACGATCGTCGAGGTGCACTCGGTGCGCGGCAAGGGACTCAAGATCGTGGCCGACGGCGACAGCCTCGTCATCGACCACCCGCAGCTGAGCTGGGACAACTTCATCGAGGTGTTCCGCTCCTTCTCCGGCACCGCGAAGGCCGACGTCAGTGTGCTCGTGCCGCGCGACGTTGCCCTTACCTTCGGTGTCGTGAGCGCGAGCGCCCTCATCAGCGGACTGCGACAGGATGCCTCGGTGAGTACCGTCAGCGGCGAACTCGTTGTCGACGGCGTCACCGGCGACCTCCGCCTCAACTCCGTCAGCGGCGAGGTCAACGTGCGCAACCACGCCGGTGCCGTGCACGTGAACACGGTGAGCGGCGACGTGACCGTCACAGGCGAGGTCTCGTCGTTCACGGCGGATGGCGTCTCGAGCAACGTCTTCCTCGACGTCACAGGAACGCCCGACGCGATCCGGGTCAACACGGTCTCGGGAGCCGTCACCACGCGGCTGGCGCCCGGTGTCGCCGCGCAGTACAAGATCAACACGGTCGGCGGGCGCATCCACCTCGACGACTCCGAGATCAGCGGCATCCGCGGCGGGTACACCGGCCGCTACGGCTCGCTCGACGAGTCGTGGATCGACTTCCGCGCCAACACGGTGAGCGGCGACGTGAGCGTGCTGCACGCGGTGTCGGCATGACTCCCGCGGTCTTCGCGCACGGCCACCTTCGGCTGTACGTGCTCAGCATTCTCAACGAGCGGTCGATGCACGGCTACGAGCTGATCCAGGCGCTAGAGGAGCGCTTCGGCGGCACCTACACGCCGAGCGCCGGCACCATCTACCCACGGCTGGCCAAGCTCGCCGACGAGGGACTCGTCACGAAGACGACCGAGGGCCGCAAGTCGACCTACGCGATCACCGACGCCGGCCGCGCCGAGCTCGAGGCGCGCCGCTTCGAGCTCGACGGCATCGAGAGCGACGTCACCGACTCGGTGCGTCGGCTCGCCGACGAGGTGCGGTCATCGGTCAACGAGGCGATGAAGAGCCTGCGGGCCGACCTCGCCTCCGCCGCCCGCGAGGCGCGGGACGAGGTGCACCGGGAGACGAGGAACGTGCGGGTCGAGAGCCGCGTGCAGCTGCAGGATGCCGAGAACCTCCTCGCCGACTTCCGTCACCACCTACGCACCGACCTTCGCACGCACGTCGCCGGCCGGGAGCTCACGGCTGAGACCGTCGCCACCTTGCGCCGCGGGCTCGACGAGGTGCGCGCTGCCGTGGCGGCTAGCCTGCGAAGCTGACCGGCACGTAGAGGTCCTGCACGCGGTCGTTCAGCGCGGTGTGGTCGTTGCGGGTGAAGATGCCGCAGGCGTCGACCGTGCAGTCGAGCTTGTCGTCCCTCGGCTCGCCGACGAGCAGGTAGGCGGTGAAGGCGCCGGTCGCCGCGTCGTCGTAGCCGCGGGCGCCGAACAGCTTCCAGGCCCAGTCGTCGTTGATCCAGTTGCTCGGTGCGTACTGCACGGTGCCAGCTTCGACATCCTGCGTCTCCTGATCGGGAACGCCGCCGAGGCACGGGCCGGGCTTGCTGCTCGAGTCGTCTGGGATCTTGCAGATGGCGACGTAGATGCCGCGGGAGGCGTCGTATCCCGTGCCGCTCACCACGAGCTGCTCGCCAGGCTCGAGCGCCGAGGTGTCGACGACGCCGGTCGGGTCGGGAGATGAGACGACGAAGCTGCGTTCCCGCCCATCCCCTCCGTCGGCAGAGACCTCTAGCGGCCACTCCTGCTGCGGCTCGTCCTGTACAGAGACGCCCTGGTTCTCATGGGTCAGGATCGGAACGACCACGATCGCGGCGATTACAAGGATGACGGCGACAGCGCCGAGAACGACCCATCGCCAGCGGGGTCGACGGCCTGTGCTCACGGCAGAAGTCTAGGCCGGTAGTAGAGTCGCCCTTCGTGAGCTCCCGATTCCCCGACACCGCACGGGCCTTCGCTGCGGTGTTCGTCGGAGGGATGCTCGGCACCGGCCTCCGGTTCACTGTCGACTACCTCGTTCCGGGGCCGATCTCGACGCTGGTCGTCAACGTCGTCGGATCACTCGCGCTCGGCTATCTAGCAGCGCGGGTCTGGCCCACTGCGGCACCGTGGCTCAAGGCTGGTCTTGGGGCCGGGCTGCTCGGGTCGTTCACGACCTTCTCTGCTGTGGCCGTGATCCTCGTCGATCTCGGCTTCACCGTCACCGGGCTGCTCTACCTTGCCGCGACCCTCGTGCTGGGGCTCGGGGCGGCATTCGCCGGGCTGCGACTGGGGGCGGCGCGCTCATGACCGTTCTTCTCGTCATCCTCGCCGGCGCCGTCGGCGCGGTGGTGCGCTACGCCGTGTCTCTGGTCGGGGGCGTGTGGTCGGTGCTGCTCGTCAACGTCGTCGGCTCCTTCATCGCCGGCATGGCCATCGCCCTGAGCGGCGACCTGCAGCTCATCGTCGCGGCCGGATTCTGCGGCGGCCTCACCACCTTCAGCGCCTTCAGCGTCACAACGGTCGAGCTCGCCATGAAGGGACGCTGGGCTGCCGTGTCGTCTGCGATCATCGGCAACGTCGCACTCGGCTTCGCCGCCGCCGCGGCCGGAATGGCCATCGCCGGCGGCTAGTCCTTGATGATGTCGTCGAACGACGTGAGAACGGCGCTCGTGTTTCCCTGCTTGACGACGGTGTGCGAGTAGTCGGGCTCGGCAGCCCGCGCCGCATCCTCTCGCTGCTCCCTTTTCATCTTCGTCAGGGCGGCGATCGCCTGGCGGGCGATGAAGCGGCCGGCGCGGTTGGCACCGATCGTCGAGGCCTGGGGTCCGTAGCCGGCGAAGAAGATGCGCGGGTCCTTCCACGCTGAACCCTGGGCGACGACGACGCCGCCCTCCTTCTCACGCAGCTTGAGAGGCGCGAGATGGCGCAGCTCTGGGCGGAACCCGGTCGACCAGATGATGGCATCAGCCTTCTGGAACGCCCCGTTCGACCAGCGCACGCCATCCGGTTCGATGCTCTCGAACATCGGGCGGGCGTTCAGCAGTCCACGCTCGATGCCAGCCTGGATGCGGCGGGTGCGCGGCACCCCCGTTCCGCTGACGATGCTCGGCAGGGCTCGCCCGGCGCGAGCGGCCTCGTCTTGCGCCTGCACCGCCTCCAGCCGCGCCTCGAGGTTGAGCTCGCCGTCGTCGAGGAACTCGATGGGCCGACGGCTGACCCAGGTGAGGGTCGACGCGACCTCCTCGAGCTCGAGCAGGAATCCGATGGCGCTCGTGCCGCCGCCGACCACGACGACGCTCTGTCCGGCGAACTCCGAG
Organism: Conyzicola sp.; assembly: GCF_057073975.1. Classification (NCBI taxonomy): domain Bacteria; kingdom Bacillati; phylum Actinomycetota; class Actinomycetes; order Micrococcales; family Microbacteriaceae; genus Conyzicola; species Conyzicola sp. The sequence goes on from NZ_JBXMIS010000016.1 coordinate 12,809, forward strand.
GCATCGGTGTACTCGGTGGTGTGCACGTGTCGGCCGGCGAAGCTCTTCAGGCCCGGGTACCACGGGATGAACGGGGAGCCCCAGGTTCCCGTGGCATTGATGAGGATGTCGGTCGAGACGCTGCGACCGCCATCGACCCCGACGAAGTCGACCTGCAGGTTCGGTCCGGCGTTCGCCACCCGCACGACGTTGGCTGGCCGCACGATCTGAAACTGGTAGTGCTCCTCGTAGGCGGCGTAGTACTCGGCGACGACCTCTTTCGCGGGTGCCGTGCGATCCGCCGTCTCGAAGCTCAGGCCGATGGCCTCCATGCCGGGAAGGTCGTTGATGCGGTGCGCAGACCCGATGCGAAGGGCCTCCCAGCGCGACTGCCATGCACCGCCGGTGCCTGGACCGCGGTCGAGCACGACGAAGTCGTTGCCTGCCTCGAGTCCGAGCCGCTGGAGGTAGTACGAAACCGACAATCCAGCCTGGCCCGCACCGATCACGACAATCGAAGTGTCGGGATTACCAGTGGTCACGTCTCAACGTTACCCGCAAGCCCTGCGTGCTAAACTGCACACTACTTTTCAGCCCAAGTTCCCGGACGCCCAGAGGGCTTTTCCCGGATCGAAACACGAGGGGGTCACGCATGGGGCGAGGCCGTCAAAAGGCGAAGCACACCAAGGTCGCACGAGACCTGAAGTACTTCAGTCCTGACACGAACTACGGAGCGCTTGAAAAGGAGCTCGGCGGGGGCGCTTCTGCCGACCCGCTGCTGCAGGAAGACCTCGCGGCCTGGCCCGAATACGCGGGCGCCGCGTACGACAGCGACGACGATGAGGATGACGACGACTTCGAGTCGCCAGCCGACCTTTCGCAGAACAAGTCCGCCTGACTTTATTTAAGGCCTGAAGCGGCGCTGTGCGCCGTGGATGGACAGAGCGCCGCGCGCCGTGGGCTGTCGGTCTACTAGCTGGCGAAGGACCCGACGAGCCGCACCGCGCCGCCATCCACGCCCTTTGCGCCCTGCTCGAAGCCCGCGAGGTCGCGTGCTCCCACGGTGACCCGACCGGCGACCCACGACGCGATGCCGTGCGACCGCAGTGACGCCATGACGCCAGTGGCGGCATCCTGTCGCACCACCGCGATCATGCCGACGCCGAGGTTCCACGTGCCCTCGGTGTCGCCGAGGGTCATTCCGCCGAGGTCGCTGAGCACCTGGAAGACGGCGGGGGGCGTCCACGTCGAGCGGTCGAGCTCGACCCACGAGCCGACCGGGATGACGCGCGCGAGGTTCGCCGCGATCCCTCCGCCGGTGACGTGGCTGAGCGAGTGGATCGCCTCGGGAAGCTCGTCGAGCACAGCGACGAGCGGCGAGGTGTAGAGGCGCGTCGGCTCAAGCAGGGCCTCGCCGATGGGGCCGAGCCCGCTGACCGAGTCGGTGTAGCCGATCGTGGCCGTTGCGAGGATGTGCCGAACGAGGCTGAAGCCGTTGCTGTGGAGCCCCGACGACTCCATGGCGATCACGATGTCGCCGTGCTGCACCTTCTCAGGCCCGAGAGCGGCGGACGCCTCGACGACACCGACCGCGGCACCGGCCACGTCGTAGTCATCTGGCCCGAGCAGGCCGGGGTGCTCCGCGGTCTCGCCGCCGACAAGAGCGGTGCCCGTGGCAGAGCAGGCCTCAGCGATGCCACGCACGATGTCGGCGATGCGCTGCGGAACAACCCGACCGCACGCGATGTAGTCGGTCATGAAGAGCGGCTTCGCGCCGACCACGATGATGTCGTCGACGACCATGCCGACAAGGTCCTGCCCGATGGTGTCGTGCTTGTCGAGCGCCTGGGCGATGGCGACCTTGGTGCCGACGCCATCCGTCGACGTCGCGAGCAGCGGCCGCTGGTAGTCCTTGAGCGCAGAGACGTCGAACAGCCCCGCGAAGCCGCCGAACCCCCCGACAACGGAGGAGTTATGAGTGCGGGATACCGCTGACTTCATGAGCTCGACAGCGAGATCACCGGCTGCGGTGTCGACCCCTGCCTCGGCGTACTTGTTGGCCATGCCAGTGATCCGATCCGCAACGTGAAAGACTGCTCTTAGTACCATCCACTCTACGGTCTGGAGCTCTTCCCGCATGTGCGGCATCGTCGGCCTTGTCTCGTCCCAACCGGCCAACCAGCAGGTGTACGACGCTCTCCTCCTCCTCCAGCACCGTGGTCAGGATTCCACTGGAATCACGACCAATGAGGGAAGCGTCTTTCATTCGCACAAGGTCAAGGGGCAGGTGCGCGAGGCGTACCGCACGCGCGACATGCGCGGCCTCCTCGGCAACATGGGCCTCGGTCACGTTCGCTACGCGACGAAAGGCACGGCGACCAACGAGCAGGAGGCGCAGCCGTTCTACGTGAACGCGCCGTACGGCATCGTGCTCGTGCACAACGGCAACCTCACCAACACCCGTGAGCTCACGAAAGACATGTTCGAGATCGACCGCCGTCATCTCAACACCGACTCCGACACCGAGATCCTCGTCAACGTGCTCGCCAACGAGCTGCAGGCCCAGGTGCGAGGCAACGACCTCGACCCGAGCCAGGTGTTCGACGCGATCACGCGCGTGCACGAGCGCGTCGAGGGGTCCTACGCCGCGATCGCGCTCATCGCCGGTCACGGGCTGCTGGCGTTCCGCGACCCCTTCGGCATCCGTCCCCTCGTTCTCGGGCGGCGCACCAGTGGCCTCGTCGGCGACGAGTGGATCGTGTCGAGCGAATCGCTCGTGCTCGAGAGCGCCGGCTACGAGATCGTTCGGGATGTCGCGCCCGGCGAGGCGGTCTTCATCACCAAGAGCGGCGAGATGTTCGCCCAGCAGTGCTCGCCCAACCCACGGCTCATCCCCTGCTCGTTCGAGTACGTCTACCTCGCCCGCCCCGACTCGATCATGAACGGCATCTCGGTCTACGACGCGCGCCTTCGCCTCGGCGACCGACTCGCCGACACGATCGCCCGGTACACGCCAATGGGCGACATCGACGTGGTCATGCCGATTCCCGACTCGAGCCGGCCCGCCGCCATGCAGGTGGCCCAGAAGCTCGGCATCGAGTACCGCGAGGGCTTCTACAAGAACCGCTACGTCGGCCGCACCTTCATCATGCCCGGCCAGGCGGAGCGCAAGAAGAGCGTCAAGCAGAAGCTCAACGCCATGGGCTCGGAGTTCAAGGGCAAGAACATCCTCATCGTCGACGACTCGATCGTGCGCGGCACCACCTCCAAGGAGATCGTGCAGATGGCCCGCGAGGCAGGCGCGAACAAGGTGACCTTCACGAGCGCTGCGCCGCCCGTGCGCTTCCCCCACGTCTACGGCATCAACATGCCGTCGCGGCAGGAGCTCATCGCGCACGGCCGCAAGATCCCCGACATCAACCGCGAGATGGGCAGCGACTACCTGATCTACCAGGAGGTCGCCGATATGCAGGCGGCGATCCTCGAGGGATCCGATGTGACGGCGCTCGAGATGAGCTGCTTCACCGGCGACTACGTGACCGGCACCGTCACCGACGAGTACCTGTCGTGGGTGGAGAAGAACCAGCTCTCGTAGCTAGTCGAGCAGCTCGCCTTCGACAGGCGGGGCCTCGACGACGGTGTGCTCTGCGGTCACCGTGCGTGCGCGCCGTCGACCGATGACATCCAGCAGCAGTGCGAGCAGGGCACCGAGCAGCACGCCAGCCGGCACCCCGAAGAGCAGGAAGTAGCCGAACAGCGCGGCGTACCCGACGTTGGGGTCTGCCGGCTGCGACATCGTGAGCACGAGCGTGACGACCGCACCGAGTGCACCGCCGAGGATGATGAAGGTCGCATACTTCGGCACCCGCCGAATGCGCACTTCATCCTGCGAAACCGTCACGGGCTGCTCGTCGCTCATACGTCTATTGTCCCTCTAGTCGTCGGCGCGCGGCATCCGCACGAGCGGCAGCCACGGGCTCACGTCGGCGCGCTGGCCGGAGGCGGCGATGCGCCCGGCCGCGAGAGCGTCGGCCCAAGTGGTCTGGCCGGTGGCGACCTGCAGCCAGGTCTCCGCATCCATTTCGATCACGTTCGGCGGGGTTCCACGGGTGTGACGAGGACCCTCGACGGCTTGCACAGCACCGAAGGGCGGCACGCGCACCTCGACGGTGTTGCCCTCCGCGACCTCAGAGAGCACCTGCAGCGTGTAGCGCACCGCGAGCGCCGTCGTCTCGCGGTCGCGCTGCACGGTACGAACTGCAGCAATGCCGACAGCGTCGGCGATGCGTGGGCGTGGCATGGTTCAACGCTAGCGGGCCGTGCGTAGTCGCTCATTAGGATTGGGCACGTGGACGACTCGACATCGCGACCTGAGGCATGGCCTGCCGAACTTCGTGCGGAGAGCGGCTCGTCGTCCTCGCAGCCGATCTACGTGCACACGGCTCCATCCACTGGGATCGGGTGGAAGATCTCGACAATCGTGCTCGCCGTGAGTACCGTCGTCCTCTCGATCCTGCTCTCAGGCCAGCTTGCCGCGCCGCTCCCGGATCCCGTCGCGCAGTCGTCGGCGCCGATAGCACCGTCACCGAGTGCGTCGAGCTCAGCTCCGCCGATTTCAGACGTCAGCCAGCTGGTCGGCACGCTCGGCTTCGCCATCATGCAGGACTACACGCGGGAGACCGGCTGGCCTGAGTCCATCACTGTCGGCAGCGACGGAGTCGTCACGACCGCCGAGGGCATCGAGCTCGGCGCCCTGCCCGACGGGTGCAACCTCAGCTACACGATCTCCGCGGATGGATCGACATTCACCCTCACGCTCGTCGACAAGGATGGCGAGAGCGCAGTCTTCGGCCCGGCCTCCTAGCCCTCCCGCGGGAAGGCGGCCAGCGCCGCGAGAGACTCATCGCACCACGCGAGTGCAGCACGAGCCGTGTGCCGCCCGGCCGAGACGGTGAGCGCCCAGTACGGGCGGTGCTCCGCGCGGTCGGTCTCGTTCTGCATCATGCGGGTGATCGCGTCGAATGCCGCGAGCTGGCCGCGCACCTGCTCTCGGGTCTGCTCGATGAGGGCTGCGACGGCATCCGGCCCGATGGCGTCGCCGAAGAAGACGCGCAGCATGAGGCCGTTGCGCGGCGGGGTCGCAGCTTCCGGTGCCTGCAGCAGCTCGAGCAGGCGATCGCGGCCGGCGGGGGTCAGGTCGAACACCGATGACCCAGAGCGCTCACCCGGGTGCTTCGCCACGAGTCCAGCGGCGGCGAGCGACGCAAGCGTCGGGTAGATCTGCCCGAAGCTCTCACTCCAGAAGTGGCCGAGCTGGTCGCGGATCGCCTCGCGCACCGCGTAGCCGGTCATCGGGGCGACGCTCAGCACGGCGAGCACGGAGAGATCTGTTTGCGACGAGCGAGGCATCTCCCTATTATATATCTTCTAGATATAAAGGACTCCCATGATCGCCGCTATTGCTCTCGCCGTGCTGCTCATCGCGCTCACCGCCTTCCAGATCGCGCTCGCGCTCGGCGCCCCATGGGGCCGCGCGGCCTACGGTGGTGGCTCCGAGCTGCTCGCACCTCGATTGCGGGTCACGAGCGTCGTCGCCGCTGTCATCTGGAGCGGGGCGGCCGTCGTCGTGCTCGGTCGAGGAGGAGTGCTCGAGATTGCGGCAAGCGCAGTGCTGATCTGGATCGTCGTCGCCCTGCTTGCCCTCGGCATCGTGGCCAACGCCGCGACACGCAGCCGCATCGAGCGCGCCATCTGGCTGCCGTTCAGCCTCGTGGCGACGGCGCTGGCCGTCATCGTCGCGCTGGCCTAGAGACCCGCCGGGTACTCTTTACCCGTGCGAATTCTTGTTCTCGGCTCCGGTGCTCGTGAGCACGCCATCATCACGGCCCTGCTCAGCGAGGCAGAGCAGCACGAGATAACGGCGGCTCCCGGCAACGCGGGCATCGCCGCCCAGGTCGAAACGGTGCACCTCGACCCGAGCAATGGCTCCATCGTCGGGCAGTACGCGGTCGACAACGAGATCGACCTCGTCATCGTCGGGCCGGAGGCGCCGCTCGTCGCCGGTGTTGCCGACGCGCTGCGCAAACGCGAGATCCCCGTGTTCGGTCCTGGCAAGGCGGCGGCGCAGCTCGAGGGCAGCAAGGCGTTCGCCAAGCGCATCATGGATGCCGCCGGCGTGCCGACCGGCGGTGCCGTCACAGCCACCACGATCGACGCGGTCATCGCGGCCATCGACGAGTACGGCGCACCCTACGTCATCAAGGCCGATGGCCTCGCCGCAGGCAAGGGCGTCATCGTCACAGAGGATCGCGACGCTGCCCTCGCCCACGCCGAGTACTGGCTGCAGCACGGCGGCGTGCTCGTCGAGGAGTTCCTCGACGGCCAGGAGGTCTCGCTCTTCCTGCTCAGCGACGGCGAGACTGTGCTGCCGCTCTCTCCCGCGCAGGACTACAAGCGCGCACACGACAACGACGAGGGCCCCAACACCGGCGGCATGGGCGCCTACTCGCCCCTCACCTGGCTCGACGACGACTTCGTCGACGACATCATCACGACGGTCGCCCTTCCAACGGTGCGCCAGCTGGCGAGCGAGGGCACGCCGTTCATCGGGCTCCTCTACTGCGGACTCATTGTCACGGCATCCGGCGTTCGCGTCATCGAGTTCAACGCGCGCTTCGGCGACCCAGAGACCCAGGTGGTGCTGCCCCGCCTCGAGACCCCGCTCAGCGGGCTGCTGTTCGCGGCGGCCACCGGCGGTCTCAGCCGGCTTCCCTACCCGAAGTTCTCTAGCGACGTGGCTGTCACGGTCGTTCTCGCGAGCGAGGGCTACCCGGAGTCGCCCATCACCGGCCGCCCCATCACCGGACTGGATGCCGCTGCCGCGGTCGAGGGCGTGCACATCACCCACGCGGCAACGGCCCTGCTCGACGGCCAGTTCATTGCGACCGGTGGGCGGGTGCTCAGCGTCGTCGCCGTCGGACCGGACTTCGCCACCGCACGCTCGCGTGCCTACGAGGCCCTCGCCCTCATCACGCTCGAGGGCAGCCACTACCGCACCGACATCGCGCTTCGAGTGGCCGAGTAATGGCCGAGGCGATTCCCGGCTGGACCCACGTCTACTCCGGCAAGGTGCGCGACCTCTACGAGTCGCCAGCGCATCCCGGGCAGGTGCTCATGGTCGCGAGCGACCGGGTGAGCGCCTTCGACCACGTGCTCGAGCCGGGCATCCCCGGCAAGGGAGCACTGCTGACCGGCCTCACCCTGTGGTGGTTCGACCAGCTCGACGTGCCCAACCACCTCGCGGCAGAGCAGCCGATGCTCGACGAGCTGAAGGGACGCGGCACCCTCGTGCGCAAGCTCGACATGCACCCCATCGAGTGCGTCGTTCGCGGCTACCTCTCCGGCAGCGGCTGGGTCGAGTACCAGGCGACGCAGTCGGTGTGCGGCATCCCGTTGCCCGCGGGCCTGCACGACGGGGACCGCCTGCCAGAGCCGATCTACACCCCCGCCTTCAAGGCTCCCATGGGCGAGCACGACGAGAACATCACGTTCGAGCGCTCGGTCGAGCTCGTCGGCCCCGAGGTCGCCGCCGCACTGCGCGACGCCTCTCTTCGCATCTTCTCCACCGCGAGCGCGATCGCAGAGGCGAAGGGGCTCATCCTCGCCGACACCAAGTTCGAGTTCGGCACCGACCCGGCCACCGGCGAGCTCACCCTCGGCGACGAGGTGCTCACGAGCGACTCGAGCCGCTATTGGGACAAGGCGCAGTACGACGCTGGCCGCCGCGGCATCAGCTTCGACAAGCAGGGCGTGCGCGACTGGCTCGCCGCCAACTGGGACAAGACGGGCACCCCTCCCACCCTTCCCCCCGAGGTCGTCGAGGCCACGGCCGACCGCTACCGCCAGCTGGTGCTGAGGATGACGGCGTGACCGTGCCAACCGGAACCCGCATCGACGAGGTCGCGTGGGACCACCCCGCGAGCGTCTCCCTTCGCGCCGCGCAGCGCGCCGAGATCGCGGAGCGGTACGGCACTCCAGACTCGGAGCCAGGCCCAGCGCCATCCGGCGACGACATCACGGCCTTCTTCGTCGCGTTCGACGATGACGGCACACCCCTCGGCTGCGGCGGCCTTCGCCAGCTGAACGCCACGGAGGCAGAGATCAAGCGCATGTTCGTGCGCGCCGAGAGTCGCGGCTCCGGGGTATCGACCGGCATCCTGTCGCGCCTCGAGCAGTACGGTCGAGACGCCGGATGGCAGCGCCTCCTTCTCGAGACCGGCGACGGCCAGCCCGACGCCATCCGCTTCTACACCCGCGAGGGATACGAGCGCATCGACAACTTCGGCCACTACGCCGGCGTCGCGGCTAGCCTCTGCTTCGCGAAGTCCCTGTAGCCGTGCTCGAGCTGGCGCCGTGGACAGAGGACTCCCTCGACCTGCTGCGCCGCTGCAACACCCCGGAGATGACCGCCTATCTCGGCGGGCCGGAGACGGAGCAGAAGCTCGTCAGCCGTCACGTGCGCTACCTCGGCTATGCCCAGGACGACCCTGTCGTTGCGTGGCCGCTGCGCGTGATCGTGAATGGCGAGGCCGTCGGCTCCCTCAACTACTGGAAGACCGACGAGGGTTTCGAGATGGGCTGGGCGATCGTTCCGGAGCACCAGGGGCACGGCTACGCCGCCGCGGCCGTGCGCGCGGGGCTCGACCACGCGAAGGCGCAGGGATTCACCGGCCGGTTTCACGCGTGTCCGTCGATCGAGAACGCCGCGTCGAACGGCGTCGCCAGGGCGGCAGGCTTCACCCTCCTTCGTCGGCGTGAGATCGAGTATCCGCCGGGGCACCCCATGCAGGTGAACGACTGGGTGTTCGACCTGCGCTAGCGGGTGCCGCAGAGCTCGACCGCTGCACGCACGAGCTCCGCGTTGCTCGAGGCGGGTGATCCGTCGGGAAGCTCCAGCGTGTCCTCCAAACCGATGCGGCAGTCGAGTCCCAGCTCGATCGCACGGCGCAGCGACATCCAGCAGCTGTCGCCCTCGCCGTGCAGCAGCACGGGGATCTCGGTGCCGACCTCGTCGAGGATCTCGTCGGCAAGGGCGAGGGATGCATGGGAGGGCAGCCGCACGAGCACGCGAAGGCACTCCTCGCGCAGCGGGCTCGAGGTGAACGCGCGGGCCGCCCGAAGGGAGTGCAGGCCGGCCTCGACGCCGATGCCGCGATCCAGCAGCGCAGCGGCGACATCCGTTGCCCCGTCGTCGTGCCAGTTGACGGACGCGAAGTCGGGCAGGACCTCCCAGGCCTCGATGGCAAGCACTCGCTCGCGCACCGAGGCGAGCACGCGCTCCCCGGTGATGACGCCGACGGGAAGCCCGGGGGCGGCGTCGCGAATCGCGGCGACGGTGCGCGCGACGGCCGTCGGACCCATCGACTCCCTGCGTGGTTCGCGCGGGTGAACGTGCACGGATGTCGCCCCGGCCTCCGCGCAGTCCCTCGCGTCCCACGCGACCTCGGCCGCACTCCGCGGGAGGTTCGGGTGCGCGTCTTTGGGTCGACTTCCGTTGAGACAGGCCTGAATCACCCTATGACGGTACTCCTCTTGCTAGGCCGCCACTGTGAACGTCCATATCCGCCACCGCAAGCCCATGTTTCGGGCGTGTGAAAGTTGGTAACTCTTGGGCATCTGTTGTCAATAGCCCCTCTTCAGGCGACGAAACATTAGGTAACGTGAAGGCATCAGATCCGGCATGACCGGGTATTCCCTTGGAGGACACATCTTGAGAATCTCATCTCGCACCACCCTCGGTGGTATCGCACTGCTCGCAACGAGCACGCTGCTCCTGGCCGGCTGTGCAGCCGCGCCGGAGGAAGACGAAGGCGACGGCCCCGCCGCATCCGACTTCCTGCCATGCATGGTCTCCGACGCCGGTGGATTCGACGACAAGTCGTTCAACCAGCTCGGCTTCGAGGGCATCACCAAGGCCGCCGACGAGCTCGGCGTCACGGCGAAGACCGTTGAGTCCAGCGCGGAGACCGACTACGCCCCCAACATCCAGAGCCTCGTCGACGAGGGCTGCAACGTCATCGTGACCGTCGGCTTCGCGCTCTCGGCTGCGACCGTTGAGTCCGCTCTCGCCAACCCCGAGGTCGAGTACGTCATCATCGACGATGCTGCCGACAACGACTTCGACGGCACCACGGACGCCGAGAACATCAAGCCCATCGTGTTCGACACCGCCCAGGCCGCGTACCTCGCTGGCTACCTGTCGGCTGGCTACTCGAAGGCCGGCAAGATCGGCACGTTCGGCGGAATGAACTTCCCGACCGTCTCGATCTTCATGGACGGCTTCAAGCAGGGCGCTGAGCACTACAACGAGGTCAACGGCACCGCGGTCGAGGTTCTCGGCTGGGACGGCACCGACGGCACCTTCACCGGTGGCTTCGAGGCTGGCACCGCCGCCGTCACCACGGCACAGGGCCTCGTCGACCAGGGTGTCGACGTGCTGCTGCCCGTCGGTGGACCGATCTACCAGAGCGCCGCAACGGTCATCCGCGACTCCGGCAAGGACATCGCGCTCCTCGGTGTTGACGCCGACGTGTACGAGTCCGACCCGAGCGTTGGCGACCTGCTCCTGACCTCGATCCGCAAGGGCATCGACGTCGCGACGTACGAGGCAGTCCTCGCCGCCGGCAACGGTGACTTCGACAACTCGGCCTACATCGGAACGCTGGAGAACGACGGTGTCAGCATCGCCGAGTACCACGACTTCGCCGACAAGGTGTCGCCGGAGCTCGCGGCTGCAGTTGAAGACCTGAAGGCCCAGATCATCAGCGGCGAGATCACCGTCTCGTCGTACCTGGCTGGATAAGTACTACCCTCGCTGCGGGGAGGTCGGCTCGGCTGGCCTCCCCGCAGCTTTTAAGCCTCGCCAGCCCGTCAACGACGACGGTGTCCACCTACTGGCAGCAAAACCCGTAGACATAGAATCAGGAACCATGGAGCTCGAACTTCGCGGTATCACCAAGCGATTCGGTGCCTTGGTCGCCAACGACCACATCGATCTGACAGTCAAGCCCGGTGAGATCCACGCCCTTCTCGGTGAGAACGGCGCTGGCAAGTCCACCCTCATGAACGTGCTCTACGGCCTGTATCGCGCCGATGAGGGCGAGATCCTGCTCGACGGCGTCGTGCAGCGATTCGCCGGCCCCGGTGACGCGATGAACGCCGGCATCGGCATGGTGCACCAGCACTTCATGCTCATCCCGGTCTTCACCGTCGCAGAGAACGTCATGCTCGGCCACGAGCAGACCAAGGCGGCCGGTGTGCTCGACCTTGCTGCCGCTCGCGCGAAGGTTCGCGAGATCTCGGCCCGTTTCGGCTTCGACATCGACCCGGACGCACTCGTCGGAGACCTTCCCGTCGGCGTGCAGCAGCGGGTGGAGATCATCAAGTCCCTCTCACGTGACGCCAAGGTGCTCGTCTTCGACGAGCCGACTGCGGTCCTGACTCCTCAGGAGACCGACGAGCTCATGGCGATCATGAACCAGCTTCGCGAAGCTGGAACCTCCATCGTCTTCATCACCCACAAGCTGCGCGAGGTGCGCGCGATCGCCGACCGCATCACGGTCATCCGACTCGGCAAGGTCGTCGGCGAGGCATCGCCGAAGGCGACGAACACCGAGCTCGCTTCGCTCATGGTCGGCCGCGCCGTCGAGCTGACAGTGGCCAAGGACGCACCGAAGCTCGGCAAGCCCGCCCTCGTCGTCGAAGGCCTCACCGTCATCGACCCGCGTGGACAGGTACTCGTAAACGGCGTGAGCTTCGATGTGCGCGCCGGCGAGGTGCTCGCGATCGCGGGAGTGCAGGGCAACGGGCAGACCGAGCTCACCGAGGCACTGCTCGGACTCCAGCCGCGGGTCACCGGCAGCATCACGCTCGATGGTCACGAGCTGACGGGCAGGAGCGTGCACGCCATCCTGCACTCCGGCGTCGGCTTCGTGCCAGAGGACCGCACAGAAGACGGCCTCGTCGCCGAGTTCACGATCGCAGAGAACCTCATGCTCGACCGCAGCGACGGAGCCCCCTTCGTGCGCCGCGGCTCGCTGCAGCTCGCAGAGCTCGCCGACTTCGCTCGCGCGAAGGTGACAGAGTTCGACATCCGCACGCAGGGCATCGACACGCACGCCGGCCGGCTCTCTGGCGGCAACCAGCAGAAGGTCGTGCTCGCCCGCGAGCTCAGCAGAGACCTCCGGCTCTTCGTCGCCGCACAGCCGACTCGCGGCCTCGATGTCGGATCGATCGAGTTCGTGCACACGCGCATCATCCAGACCCGCGACTCCGGCATCCCGGTCGTCGTGGTGTCGACGGAGCTCGACGAGGTCACGGCTCTCGCCGACCGCATCGCGGTCATGTACCGCGGCGCCATTGTTGGAATCGTGCCGGGTGACACCCCGCGCGACGTTCTCGGTTTGATGATGGCCGGCGAGACGCCGGCAGGAGCGGGGGAGGCCGCGTGAGCGACCCGACGACCACGGCAACGACGCCGGCACCACACCCGGATGCCGAAACGGCTCCTCCGGCAGAGAACCGCTGGCGTCGCGCGGCCCGCGACATCGTCGGTGGAACCGCCGGCATCTCCGTGCTCGCGGTCGTGCTCGCCCTCCTGGTCGGCGCCGTGCTCATCGCCGCGACCGACGAGAGGGTTCAGGAGACGGCTGGGTACTTCTTCTCCCGCCCCGGCTCGATGCTGACGGCGATCTGGCAGGCGGTCTCCGGTGCCTACGCCGCGCTATTCCAGGGCTCGATCTACAACTTCCGTGTCGACGGCTTCGCCGCCGGAATCCGACCGCTCACCGAGACGCTCACCTTCGCCACGCCGCTCATCGCCGCCGGTCTCGGCGTCGGCCTCGGGTTCCGCGTCGGCATGTTCAACATCGGTGGCCGCGGCCAGATCCTGATGGCAGCGGCCGCATCCGGGTACGTGGCGTTCGCGTTCCACCTCCCGCCCGTCATCCACGTCATCGTCGCGGTGATCGCCGGAATCGTCGCCGGCGCGATCTGGGGAGGCATCGTTGGCCTGCTCAAGGCCCGCACCGGCGCCCACGAGGTCATCGTCACGATCATGCTCAACTTCGTGGCCTTCTACTTCATCTCGTTCCTGCTGCGCACGCCGGGAGCCCTGCAGGCTCCGGGCAGCGACAACCCCAAGACGGCGCCGATGCTGCCGACCGCGGTCTTCCCAGAGCTGTTCGGGCCGCGGTACAACCTGCACGCCGGGTTCTTCCTCGTGATCGCGGCAACGGTCTTCGTGTGGTGGCTGCTCAACCGCTCGAGCATGGGGTTCAAGTTCCGCGCGGTCGGCGAGAATCCGCACGCTGCCCGCGTCGCCGGCATCAACGTCAACGGCGTCTACATCTGGGCCATGGCGCTCTCTGGCGCGCTCGTCGGCCTCGCCGGTGTCAACCAGGTACTCGGAACGGTCACGACAGGATTCACGGCCGGCATCGACGCCTCCATCGGCTTCGACGCCATCACCGTCGCCCTCCTCGGCCGCTCTCGCCCGTGGGGCATCTTCATCGCCGGAATCCTGTTCGGCGCATTCAAGGCCGGAGGGTTCGCGATGCAGGCCTCGCAGGGCATCCCGATCGACATCGTCCTCGTGGTGCAGTCGCTCATCGTGCTGTTCATCGCGGCACCGCCGCTCGTTCGTGCGATCTTCCGACTGCCCGTGCCCGGCGCCCGCAAACCGGCTCGCGCTCTCACCGTGAAGGAGGCGGCCAAGTGAACGCCCTCACCCATCCCGCCGCACCGGCCGACCACGGCACCGTGGCCGCCGACACCGTCGTCATCACCAGCTGGAAGGCGCCGATCGCCCTCGCTGTCTTCACCATCCTCGGCGCGGTGCTCTTCGTGGCGCTTCGACGACCAGACGACTCGAGCACCTTCCGGCTCTCCACGCCGACCGACTTCTTCGCCCTTCCCGACCTCGTGCTGCCGACCTTCGCCACCGGCATCGTCACCGTCGTGCTGCTCGCAGTACTCACGGCCTTCTCCGCCTTCCGCGTCGCGCGAAAGGCGAAGACGCCGCTCTGGGTCGTCGCGGTGTTCGCGGCGGTGTTCCTCGTCGGGTTCCTCGCCTGGGCCTCGGCGGGCGCATCCATTCTGATTCCCGGCCTGTTCGTCGGTACGGTCACGCTGAGCGTTCCGCTCGTCTTCGGCGCCCTGTCTGGCGTGCTCAGTGAGCGCGTCGGTGTCGTCAACATCGCGATCGAGGGGCAGCTGCTCGCCGGTGCGTTCAGCTCTGCCCTCGTCGCCTCGGTGACGGGCAACCCCTTCCTCGGCCTCGCCGCCGCGGCGGTCTCTGGCATGCTCGTCTCGTTCGTGCTGGCCGCGTTCGCGATCAAGTACCTCGTCGACCAGGTGATCGTCGGTGTCGTGCTCAACGTGCTCGTCACTGGTCTCACGAGCTTCCTGTTCACCCAGGTGCTGAGCTCGAACACCCCGCTGCTCAACAACCCGCCGCGCTTCGATCGACTCGCGATCCCGCTGCTCAGCCAGATCCCGGTCATCGGTCCGACGCTGTTCAACCAGACGATCATCGTCTACGCGATGTACGTTGCGGTGGCGCTCGTCTTCTACGGGCTCTTCAAGACCAAGTGGGGCCTTCGCCTCCGTGCCGTCGGCGAGCACCCCACCGCTGCCGACACCGTCGGCATCAAGGTGAACCCGACCCGCTTCTGGAACGTCTCGCTCGCCGGGGCGATCGCCGGATTCGGCGGCGCGTTCTTCACCCTCGGACTCGTTGGCGCTTTCAACAAGGAGATGACGGCCGGAGCGGGCTTCATCGCCCTCGCCGCCGTGATCTTCGGCGGCTGGGACCCGATCCGGGCAACGCTCGCCGCCCTGCTCTTCGGGTTCGCGACCAACCTGCAGAACGTGCTCGGCATCATCGGCTCGCCGGTGCCGAGCGAGTTCATGCTCATGCTGCCCTACGTCGTCACGATCTTCGCGGTCGCTGGCGTCGTCGGTCGCGTGCGTGGACCAGCGGCGGCCGGAAAGCCGTACATCAAGTCATGACGAACCCTGAGATCGACTGGGACGACCTGCGCGCTCGCGCCAACGAGATCGCCAAGAACGCCTACGTTCCGTACTCGAACTTTCCCGTCGGGGTCGCGGCGCTCGTCGACGATGGCCGCGTCATCGTCGGCTGCAACGTCGAGAACGCCTCGTACGGCCTGACCCTGTGCGCGGAGTGCGCCCTCGTCTCGACACTGCACATGACCGGTGGCGGCAAGCTCGTCGCGTTCACGTGCGTCGACGGGCACGGCAACATCCTCATGCCGTGCGGCCGGTGCCGCCAGCTGCTGTTCGAGCACTCCGCAGAGGGCATGCTGCTCGAGACGGTCTCCGGCGTAAAGACCATCGACGAGGTGATCCCCGACGCGTTCGGACCTCGCACCCTCAACGCGTACAAGGAAGCAGAGCTCTAATGGCCATCGAGCGACACGACGTCGTCGACCTCATTCACGTCAAGCGCGACGGCGGAACCCTGTCGACCGACCAGATCGACTGGCTCGTCGACGCCTACACCCGCGGCTACGTGGTGCCGGAGCAGATGAGCGCCATGACCATGGCGATCTTCCTCAACGGCATGTCGCGCGACGAGATCCGCGACCTCACCCTCGCCATGATCGCGAGCGGGGAGCGCCTCAACTTCGACGGGCTCTCGAAGCGCACGACCGACAAGCACTCGACGGGCGGCGTCGGCGACAAGATCACCCTGCCGCTCGCCCCGCTCGTCGCATCCTTCGGCGTCGCCGTTCCCCAGCTCTCTGGTCGCGGTCTCGGCCACACCGGCGGAACCCTCGACAAGCTCGAGTCGATCCCCGGTTGGAGGGCCGACCTCAGCAACGAGGAGTTCCACCGGCAGCTCGAAGAGGTCGGCGCTGTCATCTGCGCGGCCGGAACGGGTCTCGCGCCAGCCGACAAGAAGCTCTACGCGCTGCGCGACATCACCGGAACCGTCGAGGCCATCCCGCTGATCGCCTCCTCGATCATGTCGAAGAAGATCGCCGAGGGCACCTCGGCCCTCGTGCTCGACGTCAAGTTCGGGGGCGGTGCGTTCCTCAAAGACATCGAGCAGTCGCGCGAGCTTGCCCGCACGATGACGCAGCTCGGAGAGGATGCCGGGGTCTCAACCGTTGCCTTCCTCACCAACATGAACGTGCCGCTCGGGCTCGCCATCGGCAACGCCAACGAGGTGCGCGAGTCGGTCGAGGTGCTCGCCGGCGGCGGGCCTGCCGACGTCATCGAGCTCACGCTCACCCTCGCGCGCGAGATGCTCGCCCAGGCCGGGCTGCCCGACGCGGATGTCGAGGGGGCGCTCACGAGCGGCCGCGCCATGGACACGTGGCGGGCCATGATCCAGGCGCAGGGTGGAGACCCGGATGCCGCACTGCCGGTCGCGACGGAGACGCACGTCGTCACCGCGCCGCGCTCCGGCATCCTGACCAGGCAGGACGCGCTGCCCTTCGGCGTTGCCGCCTGGCGCCTCGGCGCCGGCCGCGCCCGCCCCCAGGACCCGGTGCAGCACGCCGCCGGCATCGACCTGCACGCCAAGCCCGGTGACACCGTCACCGAGGGCCAGCCGCTGTTCACCCTCAGCGCCGACGAGCCCGAGCGCTTCGCCCGTGCCCTTGAGGCCCTGGAGGGCTCGTGGGCAGTTGGCGACGCGTCCGAGCTCGTCGACTACGGCCCGCTCGTCGCGGGCCGTATCGGCTAACGGCTATCCGAAGGTGAACGAGTAGCCCTCGAGGCCTTCGCTGAGGGTCACCTCGAGGGTGCCCTTCTCTATGCCATCGGTCTTCAGCAGTCGATAGCTGTTCGGGGTTCCCGACACGTCGATCACCGTGGTCGTGCCGTTGACCTTCAGGGTCACGGTTCCCTCGCCGGCCAGCACCATCCGCACCTCGCTCGCGTGGTAGTTGAGGCGGATGCTGCCGGATCCATCGACCGGCTTCGCGTTCTGGAAGTCGATGGCCCAGTCGCCAGAGAGCGCGAAGCTGTCGTCAGCGAGCTTCTTCGGGAACGAGTACGTGTTGGTTCCAGAGGCGTAGTCCTCCGAGCCGCCGTAGTTGACCTCCTTGCCGAGCGAGAGGTATGACTCCGGCGTCGTGCTGCCGGATTCCGGGGTGTCGTCCTCGAGCTCAGTGACCGCTGGCAGCTGCACGCCGGGATCCGCGTCCTCGAGCAGCTCGCGGATGAGCTTCTCCGTCGTCGCGTAGCCGCCCTCGCCGAACTGCACCTGGCGCACGACGCCGTCCGCGTCGATCAGGTAGTGGGCAGGCCAGTACCGGTTGCGGTAGTTGGTCCAGGTGCTGAGGTTGTTGTCCAGCGCCACCGGGTACTCGATGCCGTAGTTGGCTGCGCCCGCCTTGACGTTGGCCGGCACCTTCTCGAAGGCGTACTCCGGCGAGTGGATGCCGATGACGTTGAGCCCGGCATCCTCGTAGGCCTCGTTCCAGGCATTGATGTGCGGAATCGACCGCTGGCAGTTGATGCACGAGTATGCCCAGAAGTCGACGAGCACGACCTCACCACGCAGGTCGGCGAGGTCGATTGCCTCGTTGCCCGGTGTGTTGAACCACTCCTCGATGCCCTGGATGTCGGGGGCGATTCCGCAGCTCTCCAGCTGGGCAGCGCCATTGGTGCACTTGTCGAGATCCTTGTTCTGGTCGTTCTCCAGACCGCCGAGATCGAGCTGCTCTGCGATGTCGTCGGAGTTGCTGAACTGGTCTTGCAGGGCGCTGGTGTAGTCGGGCACGAGCCTCTGCAGCAGCTGGGGCACGTTGAAGACGAGGCCGATCGCGAGCGCGATCATGAGCACGCCGCCGGTCACGCGGATCTTCTGCTGGTTCTTGCGGAACGTCTTGACCCGCTCTGCGACGCGGCGGCCGGCGAGAGCGAAGATGAGCAGCGGGAGAGCGGCGCCCACCGCGAAGGTGATCGTCAGCACGATCGTCTCCGGGCCGATGCGGCCGGTGGAGCCCGCGACGGTGATGGCGGCGAGCACCGGTCCGGCGCACGGCACGTAGACGGCGCCGAGCGCGAGGCCGAGCACGAACCCGCCGCGGTCGGTTCCCACATTCTTCTGCGGGATCCAGGAGAACGGCTTCTCAAGGATGTGCTGGAAGGCCGGAACGATCAGCCCGACACCGATGAGCACCAGAACGACGATGCCAGCCCACCGCAGGAAGTCCTGGGGGAGGTTGAGCAGCGCGAGCACCAGGGAGCCGAGCAGCGTGAAGACGCTGAACGCGACCACGAGGCCGGCGATGACGGCGTAGGGACGCCACTTGGAGACGGGTGCCGGCTCGCCATCCACTCCAGCCGTTCGCGCGCTCTGGGCTCCGCCCGACAGGAAGATGACGGGCAGGACGGGGAGGATGCACGGCGAGATGCCGGTGATGATCCCCCCAAGGAATCCGATGAGAGCAAGGCTGAGCACGAGGTCCTCCGCGTGTGTTCGAGGCCGATCGAAGGTGACCGGATACGAGAGACTTCGGAACCCCTGTGCGTTTCGGCGGGAGCAAAAGATTTTCCAAACCCCTCGATGCATGTCTCCGAATGGACATTCAACGACCCACCGTTGGTCGCACCAAGAGGGGCCCGCTCAGGGCATCTACTACTAGGGGGAAGCAATGAAGCGCAACATTCTCGCAACCGTGGCACTGGCCGCAGTTGCCACGTTCGGACTCAGCGCCTGTTCGATGTCACCCGCCGCCGAGGAGACAACTCCGGCGCCGGCTGCCACCGAGGAGTCGACGATGGAGAACGACTACACCGCCGACCTCGTCGGCTCCGGCTGCGCCGCCTACGCGGAGGCCGTGCCGGATGGCGGCGGCTCGATCGTCGGAATGGCACAGGACCCGGTAGCGGTCGCCGCATCCAACAACCCGCTGCTCAAGACGCTCGTCGCAGCCGTCTCTGGCCAGCTCAACCCCGACGTCAACCTCGTCGACACGCTTAACGGCTCCGAGTTCACGGTCTTCGCACCGGTGGATGACGCGTTCGCCAAGCTGCCGGCCGAGACCGTCGCCGCGCTCGCCCTTCCCGAGAACGCGGCCCTGCTCACCAGCATCCTGACCTACCACGTCGTTCCCGGCCAGCTGCTGCCAGAGGACGTCATCGGTGAGCTGACCACGGTTCAGGGCGCTACCGTCTCTGTCACCGGATCTGGCGACAACATCATGGTCAACGACTCCGCAGTGATCTGCGGCGGCGTTCACACCGCCAACGCGACGGTGTACCTCATTGACACGGTGCTCTCCGTTCCGGAGTAACTCCCGCACCGTACGACCCGATGGCCCGCAGCCCGAATGCGGGCCATCGGTGTTTAGCCGGTCGTCGACGCCTATTCAGTCGCCGTCGTCGTCCGCGATCGCGCCACCGGCGTGCGGGCCGTCGAGGCCCTCCACGAGGGCGAGGCTGATGGCGGCGAGCTGGGAGACCTGGATCGGGTCGAGGCGAGAGAATGCCTTCTCCCGCACGTCGACCACCTGCCGCGGCGAGACCGCTCTGACGAGCGTGATGCCGTCGTCGGTGAGCTCGACATAGCGCACCCTCTTGTCGTGCTCAGCCCGCGTGCGGCGCACCCATCCGGATGCCTCCATGCTCGAGACGGCGTGCGTCATGCGACTCGACGAGTAGCGCTGCTGCGCCGCGAGCTCCGACATGGTCAGTCGCCGCCCGGGGCTCTCATAGAGGAAGACGAGCACCTTGTAGTACGCGTGCGGGAGGCCACCATCGCGCTGCGACTGCCGATCGAGGGCATCGTCGAGCACGTGGGTGACGAGCACGAGCGACCGCCACGCCTCGTTCTGCTCCGGTGTCAGCGCCATGGCTCGATGCTAGTGGAATAGTTGAGAGTTCAACTATGTTGGATGAGACATGGAGCAACTCGCAGCAGACACCCACATGGGCCCGGTGACGCTCCGCGTCGCCAACCTCGACGCGATGACGGCGTACTACCGCGACGGTGTCGGGCTGCGGGTGCTGAATGAGGCGGGACCCATCGTCACTCTCGGTCGCGGATCGACGCCCGTCGTCATCCTCGAGCACTCCCCTGATCTCAAGCACGCCTCGCCGCGCGAGGCCGGGCTGTTCCACACCGCCATCCTTTTCGAGACGGAGGAGGCGCTCGCCGCGGCCGTCTACTCCGTCGCGCAGCACTACCCGAACACCTTCACCGGTAGCTCCGACCACCTCGTGAGCAAGGCCTTCTACTTCAACGACGCGGAGAACAACGGCGTGGAGCTCTACTGGGACCGCGACCGCACCGAGTGGAGCTGGGTGCACGGCTCGATCGAGATGGGAACCGTCTACCTCGACCCCAATGCCTTCCTTCAGCAGAACCTCACCGAGGCGGCGGTAGAGAACCCCGTGATCGGCGGCGCGAGCGTCGGGCACGTGCACCTGCAGGTCGGAGACCTCGAGAGCGCGCGCGAGTTCTACGTGAACCGGCTCGGCTTCGCATCGACCATCGAGATTCCCGGACAGGCCCTCTTCGTGAGCGCGGGCGGCTACCACCACCACATGGCGATGAACACGTGGAACAGCCGAGGCGCCGGACCGCGCCAACTGGCGCTCGGTCTCGGACGGGTCGACATCGAGGTGCCGAGCAGCGACGACGTCGGTGCCCTGAGCGAGCGGATGCGGCACTACGGCGTCGAGGCGCGCGACGACGGTCAGACCGTCAGCTTCGACGACCCATGGGCGAACCTCATCCAGGTGCGCGCAGCCCTGTAGTGGGGACTGACGCTGCACCCACCGCCTCTCTATGGTTGGCAGCATGACCACACCCCTCGCAGAGCTCCTCGCGCAGGTCGCGACCCTCAACTCCCCCGACCAGCCCTTCAAGTACGCCGTGAAGGGCTCGAGCATCATCGGCACCTGGGACATCGTGAGCGCCAAGTCGCTCTACCCGAAGGAGTTCAAGGCCATCGACAAGAAGTTCGAGATCCGCGTCGACCTCGACGAGAAGAAGGGCACCTGGAAGCCGAAGGAGAAGTCGAAGGAGTCGAACGCGAGCGCGAGCGGCGGCGGCCTGAGCTTCGGCACCAGCACCAAGAGCTTCTCTGGCAAGAGCATGGACAAGGGCGTGAGCTTCGAGTTCGGCGGCGTCAGCAAGAAGAAGGGAGAGGACGCCACGATCGCGCCCCTCGTCTACAGCTGGGACACCGCGAAGATCAAGAAGCCGCTCTTCGACCTGCTCGAGGCCAACGGATGGAAGCGCAAGAAGGGCCTGTTCGGCTAGCCTCCAACAATGCTCCGTGCTGATTTCGCTCTGGCTGAGCGCATGAGCCGGGTCGCCATGATTCCCGTGGCGCCCGTGCTCTTCGTGCAGGGCAAGCGCCTGCGTCGCAACACACCGATACTGCCGGATGCCGCCCTCCCCTGGTCGGGATCCCTGCCGGGCGAGAAACCCCTGCGCCTGCTGGTTCTCGGGGACTCCACGGCGGTCGGCGTCGGAGCACCGACCCAGCACGACGCCCTGCCGGGCAACCTTGCCCGCGCTCTGCACGAGCGGTGGGCTCGCGGCGTCGAGTGGACCGCGATCGGGCGCAGTGGCGCAACCTCGCGCGAGCTGATCGAGCACCACCTGCCGACGGCGCTCTCGGCGGCGTACGACCTCGTGTTCCTGACGGTCGGGGCGAATGACGCCCTGAAGATTCGACCGCGCTCGGCGTTCTCGAGAGACGTGCGCAGCATCCTGTCGCAGCTGCGCGATCGAAACCCGGAGGCCGTGCTGATGATGTCATCGCTGCCCGCCTTCTACCGGTTCGAGCTTCTGCCCCAGCCGCTCAAGCGCAATCTGTACCTCCACTCCAGCAGCCTGGAGAGCGCGGCCCGTGCCGTTGTCAGCGAGTTCGACAACGCCTTCATGAGCCCGAAGCCTCCGCCGTACACCGACGGCTTCTTCGCCTCCGACCTCTTTCACCCGAGCAGCCAGGGCTACCGC
The DNA here is from genome assembly GCF_057073975.1 of Conyzicola sp. Classification (NCBI taxonomy): domain Bacteria; kingdom Bacillati; phylum Actinomycetota; class Actinomycetes; order Micrococcales; family Microbacteriaceae; genus Conyzicola; species Conyzicola sp. The sequence goes on from NZ_JBXMIS010000016.1 coordinate 34,800, forward strand.
GACTGGGCGCGGTTTGCCGTCGGCGACGCCTTCGCGAATGGACAGCTGCGGTGAAGCCCCGCGCCACCGGCTACGGCAGCCGCTTCCTCGCCCTCGCGCTGTCACCGTTGCTCTTTCCGCAGAGTCGCGTCTACCTGTCGCACCTGCCAAAGCTCGACGAGGCCCACGGCAAGTGGAAGGGAACCGTCGAGGGGCCAGACATGCTGCGGCTGCTGGTCTTCGGCGACTCGACCGTGGCTGGCGTCGGCGTCGACGACCAGTCGGAGGGTCTCGCGAGTGCCCTCGCCGCCGAGATCTCGACGAGCCTCGGCCGCGGCGTGCGGTGGAAGGCGATCGCGCGCTCCGGAGTGGCCAGTCACGAGCTGCGCAACTACTTCCTGCCGAGGGCAGCCCGCGGCAGTTACGACCTCGTCTTCATCTCGATCGGCGTCAACGACGTGCTGCACGTTCGCCGCAAGGGCCAGTTCACCCGCGACCTTCGCGCGATCATCGAGACTCTCAGTCTCTCGTCGCCGACGGCCACGATCTTCGTCGCTGGCATCCCGCGTCTTGAGCGGTTCGATTCCCTTCCCGATCCGCTCGGCACCATCCTCGGTGCTCGCGGCCACCGCCTCAACGGCGGCGCCAACGAGGTGCTCAGCGCCTTCCCGAGTGCCGTGCATGTTCCGCCGTGGCCCATCGACACCCCCGGGTTCTTCGCGATCGACCAGTTCCACCCGTCTGCGATCGGCTACGCCGCGTGGGCTAGAGCATCGGTGAAGTACTGGCTGCGCTAGACGAGCTCGTTGTCGGCCATCGCCTGATCGGCATCGCCGGCGCCCCCGGGGCTGGCAAGTCGACCATCGCCGCGGCGTTGGCCGGGCGCCTGCACGGTGTGGTGCTGCCCATGGACGGCTTCCACCTTCCGCAGGCGCGGCTCGTCGAGCTCGGTCGACGCGACCGCATGGGCGCGCCAGACACCTTCGACGTCGACGGCTTCGTGCAGGTGCTCGCCGACCTGCGGATCGGGGCTGGAACCGTGTTCGCGCCGGGCTTCGACCGAGACCGCGAGGAGCCGGTGCCCGACGCGATCGCGATCCAGCCAGAGGTGCGGCACGTCATCGTCGAGGGCAACTACCTGCTGCTCGAGCGCGACGGATGGGAGCGGGTCGCGCCGCTTCTCGACGTGACGGTGTTCATCGAGCTGGCGCGGGGCATCCGTCAGCAGCGCCTGATCGAACGACACGTGCGCTTCGGCAAGAGCCGTGACGAGGCGACTGCGTGGACCCTCGGTCCCGACGAGAGCAACGCCCTGCTCATCGAGGCGACGGCTGCCCGGGCCGATCACGTGCTTCGCGTAGACTGAGGGCATCCCGCCCGCGCGAACCCTCAGGAGTTCTTCCGTGCCAACAATCGTCGTCGAGGTCATGCCGAAGGCAGAGCTGCTCGATCCCCAGGGCAAGGCCGTCGCCGGAGCCCTCGCGCGCCTCGGCAAGACGCAGTTCAGCGCCGTTCGCATCGGCAAGCGCTTCGAGCTCACCGTTGAGAACGCGGATGCCGCGACCCTCGCCGAGGTGCGAGAGCTCGCCGACGACATGTTCTCCAACTCCGTCATCGAGGATGTCGTGAGCATCAGCGTTCTCGACGAGACCGTCGCGGGGGAGACGCACTAGTGCGCATCGGCGTCATCACCTTCCCCGGGTCCCTCGACGACCGCGACGCCCAACGCGCGGTGCGGCTTGCCGGCGGCGAGTCGGTGGCCCTCTGGCACGGCGAGCACGACCTCAAGGGCGTCGACGCCATCGTGCTGCCCGGCGGCTTCAGCTACGGCGACTACCTTCGCTGCGGGGCCATCGCGGCCCATTCGCCGATCATGGCCGAGGTCATCTCTGCCGCCAACGCCGGCATGCCGGTGCTCGGCATCTGCAACGGCTTCCAGATCCTCGTCGAGGCGCACCTGCTGCCCGGCGGACTCGTGCGCAACGACCACGGCGACTTCATCTGCCGCGACCAGCGCCTTCGCGTCGAGAACACCTCGACCGCCTTCACCTCCGGTTTCTCCCTCAATCAGGAGATCACCATCCCGCTCAAGAACGGCGAGGGCGGATTCATCGCCGACGCCGAGACGATTGCCCGTCTCGAGGGCGAGGGCCAGGTCGTGTTCCGCTACCTCGACGTGAACCCCAACGGCTCGATCAACGACATCGCCGGCATCACCAACGCGCGCGGCAACGTCGTCGGCCTCATGCCGCATCCGGAGCACGCCGTCGAGGCTGGCTTCGGACCAGACACGAAGGATGCCATGCGCAGCGGCACCGACGGCCTCACCTTCTTCACGAGCGCCATCGCGGCCCTCGCTGCCGTCTAGCCTCCCGCCATGTCACCCCGTCGCCTGTTCGGCGTGCTCGCGGTCGCCGAGGCGATCACCTGGACGCTGCTCATCACCGCGCTCATCCTGCGCGCCACCCTCGGGCTTGACGCTGCCGTCTCTGCGGCCGGCGGCATCCACGGTTTCGTGTTCCTCGCCTACGGCGCCACCGCGGTGCTCGTCGCCGTCAACCAGCGCTGGTCGATCGGCGTGGCCGTGCTCGCTGTCGCGAGCGCCGTCATTCCCTATGCCACCATCCCGGTCGAGCTGTGGCTCGCGCGCAGTGGCCGACTGGATGGCGACTGGCGCCGCGAGGCCACCGACGACCCGCGCGACGCGAGCCCCATCGACCGGCTGGCCCGCTGGTTCATCCGTCACCCTTTGCTTCTCGCAGCACTCATCGTCGTCGCTGTCGCGACACTCTTCACCGTGCTGCTCATCGCCGGACCTCCCGGCGGCCGCTAACGCATTCTCCTCTCTCCCGCAGCTCCAGCTACGAGCTCGGGGCCCCAGTTGTAACACCCGCAGTGAGGCCGTAGCTGGAGCCGCGGGCTAGAAGAAGACGATGAAGAACGGGAACATCTCGGGGTTGCGGGCGTGCACGATCACGAGGAACACCACGAGGTCGAACAGCAGGTGCACGATCAGCACGTAGGTCAGCGACCGCGTGATGGTGAAGGTGAAGCCCTGCAGCAACGCGAACGGGATGGTCAGCAGTGGCCCCCACGCGGTGTAGCCCAGCTCCCACAGGAACGACACGAACACGACCATCTGCAGCAGGTTGGCGAGCCACAGGGGAAAGTGCCGGCGGAAGAGCACGAAGACCGTGCAGATGAAGAACAGCTCGTCCCAGGTGCCCACCGCATTGACGCCGATGAGGAAGCGGCCGATCTCGTCGGGGCTCGACACACTCTCTGGCCAGTTGAGGTAGACGCCAGAGCTGATGAAGTAGGTGGGAAGGATGAGCCAGCCGAGAAACAGGATGAAGGCGAAGTACGACCACTGCAACTTGGTCCACTTGATTCCCGCCCGCCACGGAAACCGGATGACGCGGTCGCCGAAGACGAACCGCGACAGCAGGTACGGTGTCGCCACCGCCGCCGCGAGGATGCCGCCGACGAGGAAGAAGTTGCCCCAGCTGATGTCGGCCTTGACCGAGACGAGGCTCACGATGAGCATGCCGACGGCAATGAGGAGCAGGTCGCGAAAGAGCTTCGTGCGATCGATGACGAACGCGAGCACGAGGGCGAGGGCGAGCACCGCGTAGCCAAGCAGCCGCCAGTCGTCGCGCAGCGGATACAGGAACAGGGCCGACCCGCTCAGCAGAGCGGACGGCAGCAGCGCCCAGCTGAGCCATGGCTTCGGGGTCTCGTCGATCTCGAGGGCGGGCATGAGTGCAAGCTTGTCAACAGGTGCCCGTTCGGGCAATCGCCTCCACATGGGTAGTCCTGCCCTTGGCGCTGTGACGGCGCGTCCCGTAACATCGGGCCGACGGCA